>JAACFI010000340.1 GCA_009937575.1 Haliea sp. | reverse complement strand
TACCTCCCGGGGATGCCCCTGGGCACTATCGGCGACGACGGCAGCGGCATCATGCTGGGCGAGAGCGCCGGCGGACAGACCGCGTTCATGGAAAACGTCAGTGACTGGCGATTCGTCAACCCGCCGCAATCCTTCATTCGCGGCATCCTGATCGATCGACAGGGCAGGCGGATCTGTAACGAGATGTTGTACGGCGCCCAGTTGGCGGAGCAGATCATGCAGAAGGCCGGCGGTGAAGCCTGGCTGCTGATAGACAGCAAGCTGGCCCGGCAGGCACTGGGCGAGATCGGTCCCCGTCGGGCCATGTGGTTCCAGTCGGCGGCGGCCCTGATGTACCTCGCCATTGCCCGGCGCAAGGCACCCACCCTGGAAAAACTGGCGCGAAAACTGAACGCCCCGGCGGAGACACTGGCGGACACGGTAGAGGCTTACAACGCCCTGTCCCGGGAGGGCAGCGCCGACCCCATGGGCAAACCGGCTGACTACCTGTCGGTACTGGAACGGGGCCCCTGGTACGCCCTGGATTGCCGTATCGACGGCGGTGTGCGCAACCCCTCCATTACGCTGGGTGGGCTGCGGGTGGATGAGGGGAGTGGCCAGGTGCTGGCCGCGGACGGGAACGTCATTCCCGGGCTCTACGCCGCCGGCCGCTCGGCGGTGGGCGTTGCCTCACATTCCTACGTCAGCGGACTGTCGATTGCCGGCTGTATCTTCTCCGGCCGCCGCGCCGGGCGCCACGCTGCCAGGGGGAAAATATAGGTGCTGCGGGCGTTGGCCGGGAGTTCGGTTATGAACTTAGTCAGAGACCTGGCACTCTGCGACCGGCGTACTTGAGAACAGGACAGGCGCAAGAGCTCAGACACAAAAAACATTCGCAATCGCACCCGTCCTGTTCTCAAGCACGCCTCTATCTCACCCTGACAGGGCATTTGTTACGCCTTGTATCTCGCACTGAATACGGCGGGAGAGTGCAAAATTTCTCGCTGCACGTTTGCATCACTCCGTGATGCCCTCAGTCGGTCGCAAGCCTTAAAGCGCTTCGCTGTCTTGCGCCTTTCCTTTGGTGCAAACGTAATATCCGCGAGAAATTTTCCGCTCTCCCGCCTCGGACTACGAAGCATCAGGCCACTCAATTGCAGGCATGGAAGTGGGACTTGTCTTCGCGGAACTTAAGTCCGGCGCCGAGGGCGAGCCGGGAGACGGTGCTTTTTCGGCTCACGGCCAACCGAGGGTAGCCCGGAGGGCCGTCGGGCATGGAGCGAAGACAAGCCCCTCTTCCAGGCCGTGGCACAGGGCACTGAGTTGGCAGTCTATCGAAGCAGATGAATGGCTCGGATTAAGGCGGCCCAGGGCGGAGTAGAGGCTCAACGGCGAATGCCTTTTGTGTCTGAGCAGTTGAGCCTCTACTTCGGCATGGTTCGCCGTTCGTCGAAGTGAGCCCCTATTCCGAAGACAGCCATATCAGAACACCCAGCGAGCGGGTGAAGAACCGAAACCTAGCCGTTCTGGAGGAAATCGAGGCAGGCGCGGTTGAACATGTCCTCGTGCTCCACCATCACCCAGTGGCCGCACTCGGTGACCAGGATCAGGCGCAGATGGCGGATGTTCTTCGCCATGGCCATAATGCCGTTCTCCGGCATCATTTTTTCGTCCATGCCCCAGAAGCCCAGGGTCGGGCAATCCAGTTCCTTCAGCCGGTCAACCAGCACCGGGATCTGCATGGTGGCCATCACGTGGCCGTTCATGATCTGCATGATCTGCATGCGCTCTTCCACCAGTTCGTCGGTGGCGTACTGCGGATCGTGCATCAGGCCGGTGGCAAAAAGGTCTTTCATCATCTCGTGGGTCACCGGTTCCCCGGATCTGAACACCTGGAATACCTTCTGCATCCCCGGCATCTGCTGGTACTCGGGCAACTCACTGAGCCCGCCGGGGGCCATCAGGATGAGTTTGCTCACCAGGCCCGGATACTCCAGGGCCAGGCCCAGGGCGATAGCGCCTCCCAGGGAATTGCCCACCAGGGTGCATTTGTCCACACCGGCCACATCCAGGGTCTGCTTGATGCATTCCACGAAAAAGGCCAGGGGATGGTCCACGTCATCGGGCTTGTCGGAAAAACCGTAACCGATGTGGTCGGGGACGATGCAGCGGTAGCCCGCCTCTACCAGGTAGGGGTAGTTGCCCTTGAAGTTACTGTAGCCACTGGCGCCGGGACCGGAGCCGTGGAGGAACACCACCGCCTCCCCTTCGCCCTCGTCCAGGTAGTGGATACGGTAACCATTGGCGCAGTCCGCGTAGCTCCCCTCCAGCAGACGTCCCTTCATTGCCATGTAGTATTCTCCTGCTGCAGGCGCCTAGATGGCGAAGTCCGCGTTCTCTTCACCGAACATGATGCCACCCATGTTCATGGCGAAGGGGTTGGAATGGTTGGCCACGTGGGCCTGGCTGGCCAGGATATCCAGGTGGTAAGCCAGCAGCTCGCTGCCCTCGCGGATCCCGCCGCTGCCGGCGGCCTTCAGCATCTTGCTGGACAGGGCCAGGCAGCGATCCGCGACCACCGCTGAATCATAGCGGTAGCGCACCCGGTCTTCGATGGGGATGGGCTCGCCGGCTCGGCAGCAGGCCATCATGGCGTCGAAATTGCGGATCATGGTGAGCTTCATCTCCTCGATGGAGGCCTTCACCTCCGACGCCAATACCCTGGCGAAGGGGTCGTTTTTCATCTTGTTGGGGCCCACCTGGCGGGTTTTCGCCACCTCGATAAAGGCCTCGAGCGCACCCTCACAGGCGCCCAGGGTGGCGGTACACACGGCGCGCACGAACACCTGCATGAAGGGCATGCGGTAAAGAGGGGCATCGTTCACTGCATTGCCGGGGTTGTCACAGAGGAAACCGTCCATGGACTTGTGGGTGCGGTGCTCCGGCACGAACACGTCGTCCACCACGACGTCGTGGCTGCCGGTGCCCTGCAGGCCCACCACGTCCCAGTTGTGGACGATTTCATAATCCTCGATGGGGACCAGGAAGGTGCGATAGTTGGACATGTCAAAAGGCGCCTCCGGCGTTGGCACCACGGCCCCCAGGAAGGCCCACTTGCAGTGCTCGGAACCACTGGAAAAACTCCAGCGTCCGCTCAGGCGGAAGCCGCCGTCAACGACCTTCACCTTGCCCACCGGCGCGTAAGAGGAGGAGATCAGCACGGTGGGATCCTCCGCCCACACGTCCTGGGCCGCCTGGTCGTCAAACACCGCCAGCTGCCAGTTGTGCACCGCGATCACCCCCAGGATCCAGGCACTGGAGGGGCAGTGCTTCGCGACTTCAACGCCCACCGCGTAGAACACCTGGGGATCCATGGCATAGCCACTCCACTGTTCCGGCTGCAGGATCTTGAAAAAACCCGCCTCGTGGAACTCCTGCACGGTCTCATCGGGGACACGCGCATCGGCCTTTGCCTTGGCAGCACGCATTCGCAGGGCAGGCCCCATGGCCCGGGCCGCCTCGATCATCTGCTTTGCCCGCGGGCTCTCCAATCCGTATTCGTTCATGGTTTCACCTGTTGGTATATTTTCGTAACTGGTCATTATCCTGCCACCTGGTTTGTTTGACACCAGGGGCAATGTACACGGGAGCGGCAAGCCCCCGCATCATCCATTTGGGGTATCCGCCCTACTCCACCACCGCGTCGCCAAAGGTGGTGGTTTCACCAAAAAATGCCCTGTGGGACGGCGGCTGGCTGCCGTCGCTATCCACCACGCCGTACTCTACCGCGAGTTCGGCACCAATCCACACCTTGCCGCTCTTCTCCATCAGGCCCGGGTCCCTGGCCAGGGCGTCGATAATCCGCCCGGTAAACTCCGGTGATTCGGTGGTGGCCGCCAGCTCCGCGTATTTGTCAGGTTCCGCCTCGAACACCCTACGGGTGCGTTCTGTCATCAGCAGGCCCATCCAGATGGACACCACAGCCACATTGTGAGGCCCGAAGTCCACCGCCATGTCGTGGGACATCTTGTCCACCGCGGCCTTGCCGGCGCCGTAAGCCGGACCGTGCATATAGATCCGGCCCCCGAAAGACGAAGTGTTGACCACCAGGCCGCCCCCGGCGGCGAGCAACAGGGGCGCCGCATACCAGGTCGCAGTGTAGTGGGAGCGCATGCCGACATTCCAGATGTCAGTCAGCTCCAGCGGCTTTTCCCAGAACGGCCCGGTGTCGGTGAGTGCGTCATGCAGGCTGGTGGCATTGTTCACCAGGATATCCAGCCGACCCTGTTCCTCGCGCACCTGCTCGAATAACTGCCGCACCTGACCGTCGTCGGCGTGGTCGCAGTGAACGGCTATGCCCCTGCCCCCGGCGGCGGTCACTGCCTCGGCGGTAGCGTGCACGGTACCCGGGAGCGGTGCATCACCCTCCCGCTGACTGCGGCCGGTGACATAGACCGTAGCGCCGGTGGCGCCCAGGGCAATAGCGATGCCCTTGCCCGCGCCGCGACTGGCACCGGTCACCACCACGACTCGATCTTTATCCAGGCCCATAGCTGTTTCCTTTACCACTGACGGTGAGTTCACTAGTATCGACGCAACATCCTAAATGTGCAGGGGCCGCGCGCCAAGTGAAAGCGGAAAATGACAGGCCAGATTGTTGTGCCAGCGCGAGGAAAATAACGCCTGGAGGCGCCCTGCCCGCTGCCCTGTGCCTGCTACTGGTATTGGCGGCCGCTGGCCCCGCAGCCACCGCGGAA
>JAACFI010000339.1 GCA_009937575.1 Haliea sp. | reverse complement strand
TTTGAAGAGACTGATGCAGGTGAGAGCGTCACGGGCTTTGTCGAACTCTACCAGCAGAATGATTGGGAGGAATTCCTCAGGCAGTTGCAGCCGATGATCGAGCACTTCCTCGCCCGGTTCCGGGAAATAGCCGAGGCGGGCCCCGAGGAGGACCATGATGTGCTGCAATCCATGATAAGGCACGAGGAATCTTTTGCTCACTGGATCGCGAGGGAACTGGCTGATGAAGAGGGCTCCCTCGACGTTGCCCTGGAGCAGTTACAGTACCCGTTGCCAGCGCCCTAGCTGGCAAGCAGCGGCCAGGGGTTTGCCTCCTCCAACTCCAGTGCCAACTCCAGTAACAACCTGTCACTGCCGCGGGCCGCGGCAAATTGCATGCCGATGGGCAGCCCTTCCCGGCTGCGCTGCAGCGGCAGGGAGATGGCCGGTGCGCCGGAAATATTCTGTGGTGGCGTATAACAGTAGTACTGCCGAAACTGCTCGATAATGTTGTCGAAGGATTGGTCCGGACCCAGGACGCCGAGTTTCGGTGGAATCCTTCCCACCACAGGGGACAATAACAGGTCATAGTCCTCGAAAATCGCGGCGTAGGTTTTGCTGAAACCTCGCAGCCGTTTGATGATGCCGGGTGTCTGGCGCAGGCGTTCGCGGAAATAGCCACTGAGGTCCACTGTCAATGGCTCCAGCAGTCGGCGGTCAAAACCCTTGCCCGCCACCAGGCGGCCGCAGGTTTCCAGGTAGAACGCCATCATGCCCCAGTAGGTGATGAAATCGTGGCCGACCTGCGAGGGGTAGGGGAAATCGATCCGTTCTACATGGTGTCCCAGCTGCTCGCACAGGGCGGCGGTCGCGGTCACCGCTTCGGAGGTTTGCTCGTCGCAAGCTGCGCGATCCAGGCCGGTGTTGAAAAATCCGATTTTGAGCCGGCGCCGGGGCGGTCGATCTACCAGTCCCATGGGAGGCAGGCCGCGCACCGGAAAACGGTGTTCGGATTCAGCGTAGAAGGTAGCGGTATCGCGCACACTGCGGCTCAACATTCCCTGGTGAACGATTTTTACCGGCGCCAGGGCGGCGCCGTCGACAGCAGGCAATCGCCCACGGGTAGCCTTCAGGCCCACCAGTCCGCAGCTGGCGGCGGGAATACGGATCGAGCCACCACCGTCGTTGGCGTGGGCGATAGGTACCACGCCCGCAGCCACCAGGGCCGCGGAGCCGCCGGAAGAGCCTCCCGTGGAGTGTTCCAGGTTCCAGGGATTGCGAGCCGGGCCACTCAGAAGGGGCTCTGTCGTAGCCGTCAGCCCGAATTCACAGAGATTGCTCTTACCCAGGCTGATAAAGCCAAGATTGCAAAAGTGGCGTACAAACCGGCTGGATTTTGCCGCAGGTTTCCGCGGAAACGCCCGCGACCCCATCAACGTCGGCACCCCCATCAAGGGGTCAGTGTCCTTGATAATACTGGGCACGCCGGCAAACGGGCCGCGAGTGGTTCGCCGGGCCTGTTCCAGTGCCTCTGAAAAGGTCTCGGTGACGATGCCATTGATCAATGGGTTGGCCGCTTCGGCCCGAAGGATTGCGGCCTCCATGGCCTCGGCTGGATGCCGCTCACCGCTTTTGATCAGACGGGCCAGTTCAACGCCGTCGAACTGGCCCAGGGCATCATCGCAAAAAGCTGTTACCGAATTCGAGTCTTGAATCATCAGGCCACTATAACACCGCGCTTAGGACTGTTAGCGAGTATCAAGCCCTCAGTCCTCGTCCGAGAAGCCCGCGCCACGCTTGGGCTTGATATAGCGCGGCGTTCCCAGCCCCTGGGCCTTTGCCGCCTCGACGACGGCCTGCTCGATCCATCCGGCATCCATGGTGTTCATGTAGTTGCCGTCGGCATCGAAGTTGATGTTGCAGCCGGCGATAACCATGAAACCGTCGGTGACGCCTTCATTGTCTTCCGGGGTGTGGAACGTATGTACAGAGCCGCCCGGCTCGTACAGGTAGCTGCCGGCGGTCTGCTTCTGGTCCGGGTACTCCAGGTAGTACCAGCAGCCTGACAGGGTGTAGAAATGCACCGTGCCCGTATGGAAGTGCATGGGCAGGGTGACCCCGGGATGGAAATGGGCGCGTATTACCCACACGCCATTTTCAGCGTCCAGGAACAGGGGCCAGATGTCCACGCCGGGCAGGGCGTTTTTCACCCCGGGCAGTTTTGAGGTGTCCAGGGTCAGCAGGAAGTCCTGGTGGTTGATGGGATCGGGTAAGGTCATGGTTTTATCCTCGCAGTGGTGTTGCTGTTGGTGTTTGGAAACTGGTTGCCGCGATCGGCCTTGATTATTCCTCCGGCAGCAGCGGGTACTTGAAATTGACGAAGCCATCCTCAGCGCAGACCGTGGTGCCGTTGATACAGTTGGCGTCATCGGAGGCGAGGAAGGCAAATACCGCGGCGATTTCCGCCGGCTGGGTAAACGTGCTTCGCATCTGTTCCCGGCGGATATGGTCCCACAGGCCCAGGGCCTCGTACTGCCGCAGCAAGGGTGTATCGACCCGTCCCGGGGCAACCGCACAGACGCGAATATTGTGTGGCGCAAGTTCCAGCGCTGCGCACTTGGTCATCATATCCACCGCCGCCTTGCTCACGTTGTAGGTAAAGGTCATTTCTGATGCCATCTGGCCATAGACGGAAGAGGTATTCAGTATAGCCCCGGGTTTGCCCAGGTCCCGGAGCTTTCTCCCCGCAGCCAGGATGCCGTGGTATACCCCTTTCTGGTTTACCCCGGTGACAATATCGAAGTCATCCACAGGGTCGTGGTCCAGCAGCATCTTCGGGGTACCGATACCGGCGTTGTTGACGATCACGTCCAGCGTACCGAAATGATCGACTGCCTTTTCGACCATGGCTTCCACCTGCGCGTATTCGGTCACGTCCGTCGCCACGCCCAGTACCTGTTCGCCATAGGTGTCGGCCAGCGCTTCCACCTTTGCCTGATCCAGATCGACTGCCAGGACCCGGGCACCTTCCGCCACGAACCGCTTAACGATTTCGCCACCGATACCACCGACGGCGCCGGTTACGATTACCACCTTGTTTTCAAGTTTCATGGGCCTTCCTCCACTTTTATTGATTGTACGGTTACCGCTCTCACTGGTTGCCTACTGTATGGAAAAAGTGATTTGGTAACTTGATATATTACGAACTATAGTTGATATTTTACGAACACGACAAAAATTGTTCCGGAGGCACCGGTGTTCCTGATTCGAATCGGCGCAATCGATGGTTACCAGCGCCTCGTGACGAGTCTTGGTGGTAACCCGGTACACCTGTTGGGGGAGGTGGGTTTCAGTCCGGCGCAATTGCGCAATCCCAATACCTACGTTTCCTACACCAGGTTGGCGGAGCTGCTCGAAATAACGGCTGATGCCTGTGGTGAGCCGATGTTTGGTCTGTTATTAAGCCGCGACCAGACAACATCAGTGCTTGGCGATATCGCTATGACGATCCTCCAGCAGCCCACGGTACGGGAGGCCCTGGAGAGTATCGATCGCTATCTATACCTGCACGCCCGTGGCGCGCGTGTTGCCTGGCGAGCCAGGGGGGAGAGCGTGGAGGTGGGGCTTTCGTTCGACATCACCAGCCCTCTTGGCCTGGCGCAGTTGCGCCAGCTTAGTGTGGGTCAGCTGGAAAAGTTCCTGGTTGAGCTGTTGTCCATCCGCGAGCCGGTGCGCTCCTTCACCCCGCTACTGCAGCAGCGCAGCTGTGCCCCGGAACTGACCCGGCTGGATGCGCGCCTGCTGTCACGTATCCGCTTCGAGGCAGCAGTGGATGGTGTTCGATTTCCAAAGCGCTGGCTGGAACGTCAATCCCATTTCAACCCGGAAACCGTGCGTAAGCATTTTCAGGAATATATGCAAACCCTGCAACAGCGCTATCCCGACAACCTGCAGGACCAGATCAGGGATATCCTCGCTCAGTTGCTGCCCAGCGGCGAGTGCTCTATCGAGCGGGTAGCCGCGGCGCTGGACCTGAGTCCCCGGGTACTGCAGAAGCGTTTAAAGAATGAGCAGACCAGCTATTCCAGTTTGCTCAGGCAAACCCGAAGGGTGATAGCCGAGCAACACCTGCAGCACAGGACAATGAGTATTACCGACCTGGCGCTGTACCTGGGCTATGCGGATGTCTCTGTATTCAGTCGTCATTTCAGGAGTTGGACAGGTGTGTCCCCGAGGCAGTGGCGGCCTGAACGGGTAGGCAATTAATTCAGTAATTGTCTGTGAGTTCGTGTATGATAGGCGGTTTTCCACGAGATAAGGCTATATTATGGCGCGTAAACCCACGCGAGCAGCTGCCAAGAAGAAGCAACCGGCAGCCGTTGAAACTTCTGAATCCATTGAAGAACAGACCCGTCGCTTCCTCGAGTCCGGCAACAAGATCCAGGTGATCCAGTCCGGTGTCAGCGGCCAGACCAGCATGGCTGCGAATAAGCACATCAAGCTCGGTAACAAGACCGCCGCCAAGTAATTCCTCCAAGGGGATTGAAGCCCGGCGCTACCGCCGGGCTTTTTTATGGTACACCCGCTATCCGCGAGGCAGGTAGAATTGCTCGTACCAGTGGCGCAGTTTGGCGATAGGGCCATCGCCGTCGCACAGTATGGGGTTTTCCCGGTAGATCTTGTCTTTCCAGATCTCGACGTCCTGGCCGAAAGCGGCGTGTGCCATCTTCGGGTACATCTCGGCAAAGTCTTCGGGTA
>JAACFI010000061.1 GCA_009937575.1 Haliea sp. | reverse complement strand
AGTCTGAGCCTCGCCGACAAGGCGACCATCGCCAACATGGCCCCGGAGTCCGGTGAGCACCTCCGCCATCTGCATCAGTTTGGAACTGATACCGGAGTAGTTCATTACCGAGCCCGCCATAACAAAGAAAGGAATCGCCAACAGCGGGAAAGAAGCGGTGGCAGTGATGAACTTCTGCAACACGAGGTCGGCCGGCATGCCGGCATCGAAAAAAGTGAAATAACAGATGGCCGCCGCGAAAAGCGCATAAGCAATCGGAATACTGGAAAAATAGAGTATAAAAACCAACAGTATGGGCAGATACTCCATCATTCGCCCCTATCCGATATGGCTTTGAAATCCTCGCGAATAAATCGCAATGTGTGAAAGGTAATCAGGCCAAAGCCCACGATAAGGGCCGAATTGAAAATGGCGGACGAGACTCCCAGTACCGCAGTTGGCTTCGACCAGGCTATGACAGTGAACACGACGCTCATGTAAAAAATATAGCCATTGATCAGCAGGAGGAGGATGCTGACCAACAACCGCACATAAGACTGCCCCCTCGCCGGTAATCGCTGGATGAGGACATCAATACCCACGTCCATCTTGTGCTTGTACACCGCGCTGGCGCCGATAAACACAGACCATACAAAACAGACCGTGGAAACCTCCTCCGCCCAGCTGATGGAATAACTGAAAATAAATCGAAGCAACACATTGAGGATCACCAGGGACACCATGGCAACCAGGAAGAAACCGCAGATAATCTCTTCCAGATTGCCAAGCAAATAACGTGCATCCCTAATCATTGGCGGCGCCCTGTTGTTGATCCTGTCTTATCCGGGACAGCTCGTCCTGGATTCGATGATACATGGCCATAGTGACACCGGGCATGGTCTCGAATACCCCCACGGTGCGCTGTTCGAACGCCGGTCGGTCGATCTCGTTGAACTGCACACCCTGCGCCTCGAGCGCTTTAACCACGTCTCTATGCTTGACGTTGAGCCGCTCGATCATGCGATCGGCCTCCTCCGTGATTTCCTGTTCGATGATGCGCTGGTATCGATGGGGTATTTTCGCCCACACCTTGGTCGATATATACACGCCGGCGGTGCCGAGGAAGTGGTTGGTCAGGGCTACTCTCTTTTTTCCGGTTTCATAGACCTTGGTATCGATATTGGTGAAGTCGGAACCCTCCAGGCCATCAACCACACCCTGTTGAATGGCACTGAAGGTCTCACCCCAGGGCAGGGGCGTCGCGGTAGCGCCCATGGCGTTGATGGTTTCGATAAACAACTTACTGCCTGGCGTTCTCAACTTGAGCCCGGCGAGATCTTCAGGCCTGCGAATTTCCCGGTCGGTGATGAGGTTCCTGAAACCGAAGATATATTTCAAGGACAGTACCTTGATGCCCTTCTCCTCAAGTTCTTTGACCCAACCGCGCACGAGAGGCGTTTCTACCAGGCCGGTATACTCCTCGAAATTCCTGTATAGCATGGGACCCACCAGGGCCGTGAACTCCGGCATATAGTCCCCGATATACGAGGGATCCTCCACGGAGATGAAATAGGCGCCACGCACCACCATTTCCACGCCGTCCTTGTAGGCGGCGATCTGGCCCTGGGGGTAGGTCAGAATCTTGACCGCGCCGTCGGTTTTTTCCAAAACACGTTCGGCTACGCTTTCCAGGGCAATTGCCAGTTCTTCCTTGGGGCTGAAGACATGGCTCAGGCGTAAAACAATCTTGAAGTCTCCCTCCGGGGAGTCCTCGCTACAGCCAAAGAGTCCAACAAGAGGAAGCAGGAGAGCAATCAGTAACTGCCATTTGAGGTGAACTGAATGCATCGTTCAACACGCCTGCTGTATACCCGACCGGGCCGGGATTATAGGGAGAAACCAGCCTCTCAGCTGACAGATCTTTGTTTATGGTGCAGGACGAATCCAGGATTCGCAACAGATCAGAATATATATTGTCGCCCTCGGCCACCCCGATGTCGCCCACGGCCATGCCACAACCACAAGCAATCCCCTATAGTTACCACAACGTAATCGAAACCATCCAGGTCCAGAGAACGTTTCAATTTCCCCTGAGCTTAGCCCCGAGATATTCGGGGCTTTTTTTTGTCTGCTATTCTTACCGCTGTACCCCGAGGTAGCGGACCTGCCAATGAAAGCACTGGTAAAAAAAGAACCCCGCGAAGGCATCTGGCTCGAAGACGTCCCTGACCCGGAACTGGGCATCAACGACGTACTCATCAAGATCAAGCGCACGGCCATTTGCGGCACCGATCTGCATATCCACAACTGGAATCACTGGGCCCAGGAGACCATCCCGGTGCCCATGGTGGTGGGCCACGAATTTGTCGGGGAAATCGTAGAGGTCGGTGCCAACGTCAACGATTTTCACCCGGGCCAGACCGTATCCGGCGAGGGTCACGTGGTCTGCGGGCGCTGCCGCAATTGCATGGCGGGCCGCCGCCACCTCTGCGCACACACCAGCGGCATCGGGGTCAACCGGCCCGGTGCGTTTGCCGAGTACCTGGCGCTGCCCATGTCTAATGTCTGGGAGCATTTTCCCGGCATCGACCTGGATGTCGCTGCCCTGTTCGATCCTTTTGGCAACGCGGTACACACGGCGCTCAAGTACGAGCTGCTGGGAGAGGACGTGTTAATCACCGGGGCCGGCCCCATCGGTTCCATGGCAGCCGCGGTCTGTAAGCACGCCGGTGCCCGCCACATCGTGGTGACCGACGTGATCGATGCCCGACTGGGAAGAGCCGCCACCCTGGGCGCCACCCGAACGGTCAACGTGAGCCGCGAAAGCATTGGAGCCGTGCAACGGGAACTGGGTATGGCAGAGGGCTTTGATGTCGGCCTGGAGATGTCCGGCAACCCGCAGGCATTCAACGACTTGCTGGACAACATGTGCCACGGCGGCAAGGTGGCCATCCTCGGTATACCCGAGGAGAACTTTGCCATCGACTGGAACACCGTGATTTTCAATATGCTGACTCTCAAGGGTATCTATGGCCGGGAAATGTACGAAACCTGGTACAAGATGTCGGTAATGATCGAGTCCGGGCTAGATATCTCACCTGTCATTACCCACCGTCTCAGCTATCGCGATTTCCAGCATGGCTTCGATGTGATGAACAGCGGGGAGGCCAGCAAGGTCATCCTCAACTGGGAGCATTAGGAGATCGTCTATGTATGCACGTTTCCGTGAACACCTGGCCAAGCAATTGGAAGAGATCGAAACAGCCGGCCTTACGAAACACGAACGGCTGATCACCACGCCACAGGGCGCCCATATCGGCGTACGGGACGGTGAGGTACTAAACCTTTGTGCCAATAACTACCTCGGACTTGCACAGCATCCCGAGGTTAACGCAGCGGCAGCGCGGGGGCTGAAGGAATGGGGTTACGGCATGGCGTCCGTGCGCTTTATCTGCGGCACCCAGACCCTGCATAAACAGCTGGAAAGCAAAATCAGCGACTTCCTCGGCACCGAAAACACCATCCTCTACCCCTCCTGCTTCGATGCCAACGGCGGCCTTTTCGAAACCCTGCTGGGCGAAGAGGACGCGGTAATCTCCGACGAACTCAACCACGCCAGCATCATCGACGGCATACGCCTGTGCCGGGCCCGGCGTTTTCGTTACCGCAACAATGATATGGGGGACCTGGAAACGCAGCTCAAGACCGCAGACAGCTCAGGCGCCCGCTTCAAACTGATCTCCACCGATGGCGTGTTCTCCATGGACGGCTACATTGCCCGCTTGGACGAGATCTGTGACCTGGCGGACCGCTACGATGCCCTGGTGCACTTTGATGACTGCCACGCCACCGGAGTTCTTGGCGAGAACGGCCGGGGCACCCACGAACTGCGCGGTTGCATGGACCGGGTGGATATTATCACCGGCACCCTGGGCAAGGCCCTGGGGGGCGCAAGCGGCGGTTTTACCGCTGCGCGAAAGGAGATTGTCGACCTGCTGCGCCAGCGCTCCCGGCCCTATCTGTTCTCCAACACGGTGGCGCCGCCGGTGGTCGCCGGCGCGATAAAAGCCATCGACCTGGTCACCGAATCACCGGACCTGCGCGACAGGCTCATGCACAACACGCGCGTATTCCGACAGGGACTGGAAGCAATGGGCTTCGACCTGTTACCGGGAGAGCACCCCATCGTGCCGGTCATGCTGTTCGATGCGGCACTGGCCGCGTCTTTCGCCGAGGCAATGCTGGCCAAAGGCGTCTACCTTGTCGCTTTCTCCTATCCGGTGGTGCCTGAGGGCAGGGCCCGAATCCGAACCCAGATGTCAGCCGCCCTGTCGGAGGAAGACCTGGCCTTCGCGCTGGACGCATTCCGACGTACCAGGGCGGAACTGGGGCTCTAATTTTCGGCGATTTCACCCGGTTTGATACCTGACAGGTATTTCTGGAACTGGGTCTTGCAGACGAAAGACAGAAAGAAGGATCCGACTGGCACCAGGGTCAGCATCGCGAGCACTGCGGGCACCATCCAGGTACTGGACACATTGGCCTGGGGGTTCACCGCGCCGTAGAGCATCAGGCCCACTGCCACCAGGGAAAATAAAAGAGACAGACTGGTGATTGTAAAGAAGGCCACTCCATAGTGGACCAGGAAGAAATAACCCTTAAGGGCCTCCCGATCGCGGCGCGTGAAATCGGGGACATAGCACTTGAATTCCTCGAACAGCCCGAGCAATTCACCACGCCGCCTGGGCTCGATCGAGAAGAAGTAGGTAATCGCATTAAGGGCAAAGACGACTTCAAGCACACTTGCATAGTTGGCAATCGGGTTCACGATGGCACTCTCCAGCTGCTACCAGTCCCCTACCATGCCTGATACCTTTCCGCTGCGCCAGTGACTACCGCAGCCATACCTGCGACATCGGCCGGCTTGTACTATAGTCTTTACATCATGCCCTGATTGAGGGGATGAATGATGCAAATACTTTCTGCAGCAGAACTGCTCGAGAGGCGCGACCTGGCGTCCTTTGCCAGCGCGTCTGTATTCGGCGCCCTGCCGGAAGAGTCCATCCTGTGGTTACTGGAAAACGGGACGATACGTTCCCTGCATGCGGGCGAGTACCTGTTCGACCAGGGGGAACCTGGGGACAGCTTCCACGTAATCCTGCAGGGGCAGGTCAGTTATCACAAGTTCCACGACGGGAAATACGCCTATATAAGGGAATACCGTGCTGGTGAACAGATCGGCTTCATGAGCCTGATCGCGCTGCACGACCGGGTCGGGCGCGGCGAGTGCCATGAGGGCACCATTGCCCTGGAGATCGACAGTGCGCTGTTTCACGGGTTTCACAACCAGTACCCGATGGAGTTCGGGATCCTGATGCTGAACCTGGCCCGGGAAATGGCCAGGAGCCTTCGATCAGTGGACAACCTGATCGTGGAAAAATCCTGACGGGGCGTTGACCCCGCCACCGCCGGTTACTCGGGATTGATCGCGTTGACGTGTTCCAGCGCCTCGGCATATTCGCTGAGCAGGTGGAACATGATATCGCGACAGGATTCGACCTCGTTGATCTGGCCCACCACCTGGCCGATGGGATTGAACGCCACCTTCTGGCAGTCGCCGCTGCCCGCATAGCGATGGGTACGGCGCACCGCGTCGAAGGTCAGGTAGCCCTGCAGGGGCATGGGCAGCGGATCGGGCGTATCCTCGCGCTCCCAGGCCTCGGTCCACTCATTCTTCAGCATACGTGCAGTCTTGCCGGTAAAGGAGCGTGAGCGCACCGTATCCTCGGAGGTCGCGTTCATATAGGACTCGCGCTGGGCCGGCTCAGCGTGGGCCTCGGAAGAATTCAGCCAGCGCGAACCCATCCATACACCTGAAACGCCCATGCTCATGGCGGCCAGCATCTGGCGCCCATTGGCGATACCGCCTGCGGCAAGCACGGGCAGGGGTGCAACCGCATCCACCATCTGCGGCCACAACACCATGGAAGTGACTTCGCCTGCGTGGCCGCCGCCCTCGGAGCCCTGGCACACGACGAAGTCCAACCCGGCCTCCTTGTGATTGATACCGTGCTTGAGGCGACCGGCGAGTGCGCCGATTAAACGGCCCGCGTCGTGCACCTGTTTGATCACATCAGCGGGGGGCGTGCCCAACGCATTGACGATCATGCGGCAGTTGGGCCGGGTCAGTGCCTCATCCACCAGGGCCTGGGCTTGAACAGCGGAAAAGCTCAGGGTGACGTCATCGTCCTTGTCTGGCCACTCGGGTACCCCGGCATCGGACAGTAACTTTTCGGTGAACTTGCGATGCTGCTCCGGTATCGCCGCCTGCAGCATGGCCACCAGTTCTTCCGGCGTGGATTTGTCCATGCCCTCATACTTCTGAGGGATGGCGGTGTCGACACCGTAGATATGATCGCCGATATGCTCGTCGATCCAGTCCAGCTCCTCCTTCAACTGCTCGGCGCTGAATCCCACAGCTCCCAATACGCCGATACCACCCGCCTTGCTAACTGCCACCACCACATCACGGCAGTGGGTGAAGGCGAAAATCGGGGCCTCGATGCCCAGTTGTTTGCAGAATTCAGTTTGCATGCTGTTACTCCGGTCGTTGTCGTTCCCCTCCCCTTCACGGGGAAGCCGATGAACACTATTGTTGAGGATGCCCGCCAATGCGGGAATGACAACAACGGCCGCAATGACCGGCAAAAAAGAACACCCGGGAACCTGGAGCGGTCCAGGGGTTGATCAGATAACGGGCATGGAACGCGGCCGGATCAGCCGCTGTAGGCCTGGCGGAAGGCGTCGACAAAGGCGTCCAGGCTATCCGTGGGCAGGTCATTGATACCCGCTGCCCCTGCCCGGCCACCACCGGTGGGGAACTGCATGCACAATTCTGCCGCCCCCTGCTTGTTGCTCATGGGAGCGCGCACACTGACCAGGTAATTGCCATTGGCCTTCTCGGTGAGGACCGCGTGGGCCCGGTCAGGGTTATCGGTGGCCAGGTCGTTGGAGTACACACCGCTCACCCGCCGAGCCCAGGCCTCGTTGGGCAGCATGAATACAGCCACGCTCTCGCTGGCATGCATGGGCTGCAGCGCCTCCGCCAGTCCCATGTCCTGCTTGTAGCCATCCTGCAGCTTGCGAAAGTCCGCGGAGCTGGCGACGAATTCCAGGGGACCGTCGGCGGCGTAGAGCTTGCGGTAAAGATCTTCCGGGTCGAAGTGCAGGTCCTCTATTGCCGGACCATAGCCATTGTAGTTGATGTAGGTACCCAACTCCTCCAGGGAGGCCAGGTCCGCTGCAGACAGCCCCAGGGGGACGGCCAGGCTGCGGGCGGTGTCCTTGAGGTTGTCACCAAAGGCGCCGGTTACCGCCCAGTCCAGGTAAGCACCCTGCAGGTGACCGTTCACCAGGGCCGCGGTACACACGTCGGGAGCCTCATTGATGATAGCCGTCAACCCGGGGTGCTCAGGAATGTCACCGGGGAAATGGTGGTCGACATAAAACACCTCTGCCCCGCTCTCCAGCGCCTGCTGCAGACCCGCCTGATTCTTGTCCATGGACACGTCCAGCACAGTGACCCGGTCGCCCGTGCCGGGCTCGATCTTACCCAGCAGGTTGATATCCCGTTTGACACCGGTGACCAGCCGAGCCTCCCTGGGCTCGGCCTTGCGCAACTGCAGCAGCGCGCAGATCCCGTCCGCATCACCATTGAAGATGTCGTAGTTCATAACGCTCCCCGCGCTGCCCTAGCTGTCCAGGGACTGGTAGTAGTCAGACAGGATCTTGGCAACTTCGGGGCGGGAGAACTCTGGTGGGGGCGCAATACCCTTGCCCAGCATTTCCCGCACCGCGGTACCCGAGAGCAGCACAAAGTCGTCCTTGGTATGGTCCGGCGCGTCCTTCATCATGACCACCCGGTTCAGCTTCTTGCTGTAAGCCGTGTGGTCTGCCTTGAAGATCTCCAGTTCCAACGCGCCCTCGGGCACCTCCTCATCGAAGATCGTCTGGGCATCAAAACCGCCGTAGTAGTCCCCCACCCCGGCGTGGTCGCGACCCACGATCAGGTGCGAGCAACCGCAGTTCTGGCGGAACACCGCGTGCAGGACCGCCTCCCTGGGGCCCGCGTAAAGCATGTCGAAACCGTAGCCGGTCACCATGACGGAGTTCGGCGGGAAATACACCTCGACCATCTTGCGGATAGAAGCGTCGCGCACGTCGGCGGGAATATCCCCCGGCTTCAGTTTACCCAGCAGCATGTGGATCAGGATGCCGTCGGCCCCCAGCTGCTCCATCGCCATGCGGCACAGTTCCTCGTGGGCCCGGTGCATCGGGTTGCGGGTCTGGAAGGCCACCACCTTGTTCCAGCCGTGTTCGGCAATCTCGTTGCGGATTTCCACCGCAGTGCGGAAGGTATCCGGGAAATCTGTCTGGAAGTAGGAGAAGTTCAGCACCTGGATGGGGCCCGAGATGACACTGCGGCCCAGCTTGCTGAAGGTCGCCACGCCCGGATGATTCTCGTCCAGGGTACGGAAGATCCTTTCCGCCATGAACTCGATCTGTTCATCGGAGACCGCCTCAACCGCCTCCACATCCATGATGGCCAGCACCGGGTTGCCCTCGACGTTCGGGTCCCTGAGTGCGATGCGACTGCCCGCCTCCACCGTTTCATCGGTCATGTTGACTACCGGTACAGGGAAAAACAGTCCATCGACGGTGTGCATTTTCTCCGCCACGCTGAGGGCGTCGGCCAGGTTCATATAGCCGGCCAGCGGGTTGAAGTAACCGCCACCCATCATCACCGCGTTGGCGGCGGCAGCGGAGTTGAGCAGGATGGAGGGCAGGCCCTCGGCCTCCTCAACCAGCGCATGACGCTGCTCGGTGTTATAGACGAACAGCGGGTTGAGCTCGTCTGAGCCGTGGGGCTTGATCATGTCGGTCTCCTGCTTACTTGTTGACGATGCCGCGGTCACGCAGCATATCGAGAATTTCATTCACCTCCTCTTCCAGGCTCTGCTGGTCCGAGTGCAGGTGGATTTCCGGATTGAGGGGTTCCTCGTAGGGATCATCGATGCCGGTGAAGTTCTTGATTTCACCCGCACGGGCTTTCTTGTAAAGACCCTTGGGATCCCGGGCCTCGGCGGCTTCCAGGGAGCAGTCGACGAAGATCTCGATGAATTCCATGCCGGCTTCCTGGTGCAGCGTGCGCACCTGGTCCCTATCCGCCCGATAGGGGCTGACGAAGCTGGACAGGGCAATCTGGCCGCTATCCACGAACAGCTTGGCCACCTCACCGATGCGGCGAATATTCTCGGCGCGGTCCTCGGCGGAAAAGCCCAGGTTCTTGTTGATGCCCATGCGCACATTGTCGCCGTCCAGGCGGTAGGAGACGATACCCATCTCATGCAGGATACCTTCCAGTTCCACCGCTACGGTGCTCTTGCCTGAACCGGAAAGGCCGGTGAACCACAGGGTGGCGCCCTTGTGGCCCAGTAACTTCTCGCGGTGCTCGCGGGTGATGTCACCCTCGTGCCAGTGGACGTTGGTCGCTTTCTGCTCTGCCATTTGCCAGTACTCCTTGCGCTGCGTATTTATGTTGGTGGGCAGGCATCCTAGGCCTTTCCGGGCCATGTGTAAATCAGGATATGAAGGATGATACTATCGGAATCTCCGATAGTTTTTGTCACCGCATGCGGGAATCCCAATGAAGTACACCATCAGACAGCTGGAAATTTTCCTTGCGGTGGCCAGACACCAGAATATTTCCCGGGCCGCCGAGAGCCTGCACATGTCCCAATCCGCCGCCAGCGAGGCCCTGCTCAACCTGGAGCACAGTTACGAGGTGCAACTGTTCGACCGGGTCAGCAACAAGTTATCCCTCAATGCTATCGGTAAAACACTGCGCAAGGAGGCGGAGAGCCTATTGCGACAGTGCCAGTCCTTCGAGGATTCACTGCGTATGCACAAGGAGGTCGGGCACCTCAAGGTAGGCGCCAGCTTCACCATCGGCAACCACCTTGCCACCCGCTACCTGGCCGACTACCTGGCCAAGTACCCGCACGCCGACGTGCAGTTGGATATCGCCAATACGCCGGAAGTGGTGTCCAAGGTCCTCAACTACGAGGTTGACGTTGGCATGATCGAGGGGGAGGTGCAGCATCGTGACCTGGAACTGGTTCCCTGGAGAGGTGACGAACTGGTGGTATTCTGTGCCGCTGACCATCCACTGGCGAAGAAGAAGGTGTTAAAGACGGCAGACATCAAGGCCGCCGACTGGATCCTGCGCGAACCGGACTCCGGGGCCCGCCACACCTTCGAACGAGCCCTGGCGGGGTTGCTGCCGGATATCAATATCTTTCTGGAATTCAAACACAATGAGGCCATCAAGAACGCGGTAGAATCCGGGCTGGGCATCGGCTGCCTGTCGCGTATCGTGCTCAGCAAGAATTTCGCCAATGGCGACCTGGTGCCACTCACACTGCCACGGCGGGATATGCGCCGGACCTTCTACTTCGCCCTGCCGAAAAAGCGCTTCCATTCCCAGGCGCTGGGGGCATGGATGCAAACCTGTATCGAGATGGAGGATTAGACGCCGATTCTTCATTAAATTTTTACTTCAGTTTCAAGCGTTAAGCTATTGTTATTAATAGATTTATAGTGTAGATTTTTATCGCGATAACGGCTGTGGCCGGGCGAATCTCTCTCCTACAGGGGAAATCAAGTGAAAGTCAGATCATTGTTGTACCTGCTGCTTGTGCTGCAAGTGGCCTGCAGCCGTCAGATTGATACAGCAAAAGAGGCCCTTGAGGCACAAATCGCTACCAAAAGGGCTGACATCGAATACAGGGAGATTGGAAAATTCGCAGGCGGTGTCGTCTGTGGTGAGTTCAGTGATTTCGACCCGCATGAGGGTCGCAGCGACTTCAAGCGCTTCCTGTACCGCGCCGGCAGAGCCTACGAACGCCCGAGCGACGATGACTGGGCCATATTCTGCAGCGACGACCCGGCTGCTCAACTCTACGCCCGCCTCGGTATCGGCCCCTATACGACGGACAATGCCAGCTTGCACAAGGTCCACGCCGACCTGCAAAAAGTCTATTCTGCGCTCGAGGCCTTTCGCCGGGCAACCAAGGGGATACCTGGCATGTCGACCGGTCTGGGCGCCCTGACCGACGAGGAGTCGCCTCACGGCCCCTACCTTGAGCAGATTCCCCTGGATCCCTGGGATCGGCCCTATGTCTACGACAGCAAAGTCCTGAGCTTTGGCACGGCGAGCGGGTACAAACTTTATACGCTGGGAGCAGATCGCAGGGTGGGAGGTACCGGGGAGAACGCGGACATCGGCCTGGACCATCTGAAATATCTGGATCACATCGCGGGGCTTTAATTGATTACACATGTAAAACGCAGGGTTTTACCGCAAGTGAACTTAGATCGAAATTCGGGTTCTAAATCGCCAGATTTCCAGACGATGTGAGTTGGAATTTGGGTGGATCGCCCTTATTATTAATAACACACCCTGGTTAACTACCACTGTTGAGGTACTACGGAGCATACGATGCAAGACAAAAGTTTGTACGAGATGAATTCTATCGGCATGGAGACTGCGATCAGCACCAACAAGGTGCTGAAAAACACCTACATGCTGCTGGGCATGACCCTGCTGTTCAGCGCGGTCACCGCTGGAATCTCCATGGCCATGGGACTACCCCACGGCGCCGCCCTGATTCTCACCCTGGTGGGCTTCGGCCTGCTTTTCGTGGTCAACCGCCTGGCGGACAGCAGTAAGGGCCTGATCGCGATTTTCGCCTTCACCGGCGTGATGGGCGCCTCCATCGGCCCAATGCTGAACTACTACCTGGCGATGCCCGGCGGCCCGGCACTGGTCATGCAGGCCCTGGGCGGCACCGCCCTGGTGTTTTTTGGCCTCTCAGCCTATGCCCTGACTACCCGCAAGGATTTCTCCTACATGGGGGGCTTTCTGATGGTAGGTCTGCTGGTCGCCGTGGTCGCTATGATCGCCAACATCTTCCTGGCCATCCCCGCCCTGTCACTGACTATTTCAGCGGCAGTGGTGATGATCATGTCCGGGCTGATCCTGTTTGATACCAGCCGTATCATCAATGGCGGCGAAACCAACTACATTCGCGCCACCGTGGCCCTGTACCTGGACATCTACAACCTGTTTATCCACCTGCTGCACCTGCTCACAGCGCTGGGCGGTGACGACTGACCCGTCCCGGGCAGTAGCGAAACCCCGGCATAAACCGGGGTTTTTTGTTTCTGCGGTGACAGCGGCATGATCTACTCGCTCCTGGTTCTGTCCTCCCCGGTCTCCGGCCACGGGGCGCGCCACGCAGCGACTTTCGCCCACAGTGCCATCGCCCGGGGCCACCGCATACACCGGGTGTTTTTCCTCGACGAGGGTGCCTACACAGGAGCCGCCCTGTCGGTTTTCCCCCAGGACGAAAGTGACCGCCTGCAACCCTGGCTCGACCTGGCCGATGAGCACGGTGTGGAACTGGCCCTGTGCATATCCTCCGCCCTGAAGCGCGGCATGCTGGACGACACCGAGGCCGATCGTCATGAAAAATCCGGGGCCAGCATACACCAGGCCTTCAGCATCACTGGACTGGGCCAGTTGGTGGACGCCACGGCGCACTCCGACCGACTGGTGACCTTCGGGGGTTAAGCGTGAGCAAAGCAGACCGTAAAAAACTGCTGGTGGTGATTCGCCACACCCCCTACGGTTCCAGCCTGGGCAGGGCCTCCCTGGACGTGGCGCTGGCCATGGCAGCTTTCGACCAGGCAGTGGACGTTCTTTTCATGGGCGATGGCGTATTGCAGCTGCTAGCGGGACAGGACAGCAAGGCTATTGGAGTGAAGAACATCGAAAAGTTGCTGGGTTCCCTGCCTCTCTATGACATCGAGTCAGTGTATGTGGACGCGGCGGGCGCCAAGCGCTATGGGCTGGATTCCGCAAGAACACCGGTCCCCGTGACACTGCTGGATGCCCCGGCCATCAACGCATTGATGGCCGACGCCGATCACCTGCTGGGGTTCTGAACATGATCCTGCATACGCTCAGTGCCACGCCCTACTCGGTCGCTTTCAGCGAGTGCCTGGCAATCGCGAAACCCGGTGATGCAATCCTGTTACTGGGGGACGGGGTTTACGGAGCCCGGCCCGGCGAGAGAGTGGCCGCGGCACTGACCGCCTGCGGTGCAGATATCCACGTACTGGAGACCGATGCTCAGGCGGCCGGAATAGAGACACTGCCGGAAGAGATGCAGATCGAGGACATGGACGGCTTCGTGGCCCTGACCGAGCGCTTCGCACGACAGATGGCCTGGTATTGATCCCGTGCTGGAACCCGAAGCGTTCGACAAGGAAGGCTTCCTGCGGCGACTGCAGGACTGGACCCCGGCGGTGGCGGAACAGATCGCTGCCAGCGAACACATTCAGCTGACCACCGGGCACTGGGAAATCATCGAGCTGCTGCGCCGTTACTACGAGGAGTTCGACGCCTCCCCCGCCATGCGTCCGCTGGTGAAGTACTGTGCCCGCGAACTGGGACAGGACAAGGGCAAGAGTATCTACCTGATGTCTCTGTTCCCCGGCTCCCCGGCAAAAATCGGCAGCAAGATTGCCGGCCTGCCCAAGCCGGACAACTGCCTGTGACGGACGCTACCGAAACAGGCGGCTTCCAGGCCCCCGGTGAGGAACATCCCTTTGCCCGCTACATCAGGATCCTGGGAAAGGGCAAGACCGGGTCCCGCTCACTGGACTTCGAGGAGGCTCGCGCGGCCTTCAACATGCTGCTGCGCGGGGAGGCGGAAGAAGTGCAGAGAGGTGCCTTCCTGATGCTGCTGAGGGTAAAGGAGGAAACCGGGGAGGAACTGGCGGGCTTTGTAGAGGCCTGCCGCGACAATATGGTTGCGCCACCGTCTGGACTGCGGGCAGATCTCGACTGGTCCAGCTACGCCGGTAAAAAACACCAGCACCCCTGGTTTATCCTGTCGGTCCTGCTGCTTGCCCAGGCGGGCTATCGCGTGCTTCTGCACGGTTCCGACGGCCATACACCCGGCAGGCTGTATACCGAGCGGGCGCTTTCGCAACTGGGCCTGCCGGTGGCCGACAGCTGGGATGAGGTCGCGGAGCAACTCGACGAGCAGGGAATCAGCTACCTGCCCCTGCGCCAGTTCTGTCGCCCGCTTCACGAGATGATGCAGTTGCGCCCCCTGTTCGGGCTGCGCTCGCCGGTGAATACCCTGGCGCGAATGCTCAATCCAGTTCGCGCCGGCAGCAGTATCCAGAGCGTATTTCACCCGGCCTACGCGACCCTGCACCAGGAGGCAGACAGCCTGCTGGGACAGCCCGCGGCAATGGTGTTCAAGGGCGACAGCGGCGAGGTGGAGGTGAAGCCCCAGGCCGATACCCGCCTGTCACTGTTCCGACAGGGGGAACAACAGGAACTGCTGATGCCAAGGGAACGGCCAGGGCGCGTGGAGGCGGTTACTTCTCCCGATATCGGGCCGCTGCAGCAACTGTGGCGAGGCGCCCGGCTCGACCCTTACGGCGAGGCCGCCACCCTGGCAACGGCGAGCGCCGCACTGCTTCTGCTGCGGGGCGATAGCGATATCAACGCGGCGCGGGAACAGGCCACCGGACTGTGGCGGGCACGTGATACGGGGATACTGGGCTGATGCCCCTGTCCCGGGTCAAGCCGGAGCACTATAACACCTTGCTGGCCGAAAAAGTCGAAAGGGTCTCGGCGCTTTTCAGACCCTTCTCTGCTCCCGAACCCGAGGTTTTCCCCTCACCACCCGAGGGATTCCGCATGCGTGCGGAATTTCGCGTGTGGCACGAAGGGGATGCCCTGGATTACGTGATGTTCCGCCCCGAGGACCGGAAAACACCGGTGCCACTCGCCGAATTCCCCATTGCCTGCAGTCGCATCCAGTTACTGATGCCGGCATTGATGCAACGCCTGCGGTGCGAGCCGCTGCTGCGGCGCAAACTGTTCCAGGTGGAGTTCCTCGGAACCCTGGCCGGGGATACCCTGGTCACCCTGGTCTATCACCGCCGCCTGGAAGACGACTGGGAGCAAGCTGCCACGGAACTTGCGAGCGAACTGGATATCTCCATCGTCGGGCGCAGCCGCAAGCAGAAGCGCGTGATCGGCCGCGACTTCGTGCGCGAGAAACTCCCGATCGACGGACGCAGCTATCACTACCGGCAGTATGAACAGGCCTTCACCCAACCCAATGCCAGCGTAAATATCGCCATGATTGAGTGGGCCTGCCGCCAGGCGCGGGACCTGGGCGGAGACCTGCTGGAACTGTACTGCGGCAACGGCAATTTCACCCTGCCACTGTCCACCTGCTTCGGGCAGGTCGTTGCCACCGAACTGTCGAAAACCTCGGTGCGGGCAGCGCGGGAAAACCTGGACGCCAACGGCATCGACAACATCGAGATCATCCGCCTGGCGGCGGAGGAAGTCGCTCAGGCCATGCGCGGTGAGCGCGAGTTCCGCCGCCTGGCCCAATTACCAAAACCACTGGCGGAATACGACCTGCGGACGGTATTTGTGGACCCGCCCCGGGCCGGACTTGATCAGTACACGGTGCAGATGGTCTCAGAGTTCCCCGCGGTGCTGTATATCTCCTGTAACCCGCACACACTGGCGGACAACCTGTTGACCCTGGGCGAAACCCACCGCGTTGAGCAGTTCGCCATGTTCGACCAGTTTCCCTATACCGATCACATGGAGTGCGGCGTGCTCCTGCGCCGGAAACAGTAACTACCAGCGCAGGCCGAAGGCCAGTAAACCCCTGCCAAGAACTTCATCCAGCTGGTCCACATCCCGGGCATTGATCTCCAGGTGGCGCAACTTGAAATCACGGTACAACTCGCGACGGTGCAGTTTTCCCGACAATTCCTGGGCGGGAATGTCCTCATCCCAGCAGTCGATATACACGCTGCCCTCCGGAACGTAGAAATCCGCATAGACCAGTTCCTCGGTGGGTAGCGGCCGCTGGTAGGCGTGGGCCAGTTGTGCCAGGTAGAGCCAATTACATACCCGAGTTTCCAGGGTAGTCTGCAGGCGGTGCCCGTCGATGCCGTCGCAGGATACCGACGACCGGGCGGCCGAAGCAAACAGGTCGGGTTCAGACTCCGTTCCCACCGGTTCTGGCGGCTGGATCTGGTCAGACTGGCGGGTGAGTTCCCGGTGTATCACCGGGTGGTCGATAATCTCGTGGGGCCAGGTGACGTAGAAAGCCCCGCTATTGGCGCTCTCCTCCTGCTGGCCGCCCAGGGTACGGCCCAGGGGCGTAAGCTCCCAGCCAAGCAGGCTGTGATGCTGCAATCCAAGCTCGGCAAGTGCCCGGTTGATCTGTCGCGCATGCAGGCGCGGATAGTAGCGGCACATGGAAGCTGCGGTGATGCGCTGGTTCGACTCGATGGCCGCAAGCAGCGGGTGATGATCCAGTCGCTCGGGCCAGACAATATAGCGCCCGAATCGCCGGCTCTGCTGGTAGCTGCCGCCCTCAAATTCACCCTTTGGTGTCAGCACCCAGGTGTCCCCTGCCCGCTGGATCCAGCCATAATCCTTGAGGGTGGCAAACAGCTGCTGCACCGGTATATTGAGCTTCTTCGCCAGCGCGGTGGTGGACAGCCTGTTGTCTTCCCCTTCCATAGGACCTAGCCCTGCAGGACGATCTCCCGGTAGCGCCCCTCCAGGGCCTCGTAGACCTGGTCGGCGAAATTCTCCGCGTCTTTATCAAGCGCAGCCACCAGGTCCACCAGGTGCTCATTGTCCTCGCGGCCGGCCCAGTTCTTGATGTAACTGCCTTCTTTGTACCCGTGATCCTGGCGAAAGAAGTTCAGCACATTCTTGCCCACGTAGGCGCTGTACAGGCTGTCGAAGTCGAGGCCGGAGGCGAGCATCAGGTCCCAGAATCGGGAGGGAGAAAAGCTTTTTGTCTGCAGGCAGTACAGGGCCAGTTCCTCGGTCGCCTCGCGCACGCCGGCCCCGGTGGGCTGGTGCCCGGCGAGTTCGTCAGCAATTTCAGTAGCGAGCTGGTCGATGCTCTTTCCGTCCCGAAACAGGGCCGACATACCGAAGTGCCAGATATCGATCACTTCCAGTCGCACCTGTTCCATGTCGGGTTCCTGCTTTTTCCACCACTTGTAGCCGTAGTGCTCGATCAATTCACCGCATTCGATCCACGCGGCGCGGTACCACTCGAAATTCTGCGAGATCCAGTTTTCGTGTACCCGGGTGTTCATGTTGTGCTGCATCGTCAGCATATTGACCAGTGCCTGTTTCAAGCCTTTACCTCGTGAATGATGACTCGTCGAAGAGAGGTCGCAGCATAGCAG
>JAACFI010000338.1 GCA_009937575.1 Haliea sp. | reverse complement strand
TCCGATGTGCCTTTGACCTGGGTGATTTCCACCAGGGGTTCGTTGCGCAAGCGCTGGTCCGCGTACTCCTGGTCAATGGCCTTACCGGCCCAGTCGGTAAACGCGAACATCGCGCCGTTGGAGCCGTTGCTGTTGTGTGGTATCGCGAGGCTTTCTATGCCCTGCTCGCGTAGCACGTCCATCCAGTCCCACAGCCCCTCGGGGTTGGTGCTGTTGAAACGGGAAAACGGCTGTGCAGGTAAGCGTTTGGTACCCCGAAAAATGACATTGCGATGCAGGGCCTCTCGTTCCTCCGTGGACGAGGTGAACTCATACCCCGCAAAGGTGGTGAAGGTTCCGGGCTTGTAGGCTTCATCAGCCGCCTCAACGGTTTGCAACCAGGCTGATTTACTGGCGCCGTTAACGACCGAATTGCTAAAAGTACCGTCCAGGAGGCTGGCCACCACGTCGGCGACGAAGTTGTTAAACACTTTACTTCTTTTTGCCAGGTCCAGCAGGCCACCATCAACCGACTCATTAATGTTGTGATAGGGCTTGGCCAGTTCGTATTGCGAAAATGTTGTGCTGGTATCTGCCGCTTCGTTAATCAGGCCAAGAAGCACCGCGTGATCGGTAACCGCATAAAAATCCAGGGGTTGTGCCAGCTGAACTTCAAAGCCACTGGGGTGCCTGATCGCCTCGCCCTGGGCGTATCGGTAGGCGTCGGAGGGTGATGCGGTGGTACCAAAAGCAGAAGCGTCAAAGGATAGTGTTGTATGCACGTGCAAATCGCCAAAGTAGGCATTGCGATCAGGGTTAGCCTGAGGGCGGATGCCGCTGGGCTCAGGTAGCGCTGGAAACGTTAAGATTTCATCGTTTGCGGGGATGACGGTATTGTTTGTCCGGTAGTATTCTCGCGCCTCTTCGCGCTTGTCTGATTGGTCTCCGGAGCAGGCGGCAGTCAGCGCGATGGCAGCAATCGTCGTAATGCGCAAAATCATTGATCTTATCTCTTTTAATTTAATAGCCTTAACCATCGTCAGAAGAATTGGTGAAGGAACGCTTGTAGCCCGGTAAAGCGGCTGGTCGAAAGCTAAATTCCCAGATTGTTGATGACGTGATTATGGTGTTATGCGATCAAACCAGGGGAATCATAATCGGCCATATTTTTGAGTTGTATCAGGGCTGTTAGAGCCTGTCCCGGCGCCACAGACGCGAGCGCTGAAACACCGTTGGGTAATTTGGCTGTATTGGTTTAAACGGCAGGTTCTGGCTGTTCAGCCAACGTGTTAACTCACCTGGCTGATACGCATCAGCGCTTTCTATGGGTTCCAATACCCGCTCGTACATCCACTGGCTGTAAGGCGTACACAGCCGCTTCCCGTCAGCGCCATTGATCCGATAATCAACTTTTCCAATAAAGCGGGGGAGAGTGTTTGCCTCCGGGTGTGTCTTAATCCAGTCAGTCGTTTTGTCCATTACCTGGTGAATATAATGCAGCTGATCCCGGAACTGCCAGTGCAGGATCGGAACCAGCGTCTCCGGAACAGCATCGCCCGGCAGCCATTCGCCAATGTTTTCCGGGGTTTCATTCATTCGTTCAAGCCAGGCAAGCAAATGCTTTTTGGGCTGGATTAAATGGTCTCTTGGGTAGGGGTCCAGCGCTAAATGCGCATGCAATGGGCCGTACAGTGAAAAATCCCCGTAACAAGGACGCCCTCCCAACAGATAGTCATGCTGAGAAAAGTGACAATCTAACTGATCCAGTAATTGCTGTGTCCACGCCTCTAGTGCTGGCGCGTTTGACTTACTAATACCCAGCATAAATCGTGGGACGCTACCGAACTTCAAAGCAGGCTTAATGCCGCCCAACCAGCGCATCGCCTTTGGCCAGTGAGTTTTGCGGTTACGTCCAAATGCATTGAGGATATAGCTCAGATTGTATCGTTTGTAATTCCAGCGATAGTGCATCGCCGGATAAACCAGCCAATCGTCACCCAACAGCTCAAACAGGGAGGACACCACTTGCTGTTTCAGGTCGGGAGGAGTAATCGATCGATCTTTATGAACAGACTCCAGTTCATCGAGGATAATACTGCTGTCCTGAATGTAATCGCCTTGCGGGGTTTTCAATACAGGAACAACCCGCCAGCCACCGGTAGCCGGTTTAATAATATCGTTAGCGACCTTTTCAGATACCTGGACCTGATTAAAAGGCAGGCCTTTGTAACGCAAATAGGAACGAACTTTAACGGTGTAATAAGAGACCGGTGACCCGTATAAATAATACCCGTTATCTAATTCATGGATTGAATTCACACGAGGCCCTTGCTCAATTAATGGGAGGTCTGAAGAGGCGACGTGCCAACATGTCGACAATCAAGCAACAGTCAAAGCGAGAGTGGCCGAATATGATTCCACGTCTGATTCGCTGAATACTATACTTCACCTCAGTGGAAATTGGGAAGTGTCGCTGATCTAACCGTCGTGCCACATCCAGAACGCGAGGATAGGTAATGAGTCAGTCGGGCATTGAGAGATCGGTAGAAAATCCGGCGAGCGCTGCGAAGATCGCCAGCGTTAATGCGGATGTGGTCAAAATAGCACTGAAGAAGACCTACAGCATGGCCGGGCAAGACTTCAGCGGCATGGATTATCATGGTCTGGTGGTCCGAGTGCGTACTGAAGATGGTGTGGAGGGTGTCGGTGAGGTATTTGTCACTGCGGGCTGGTATGGCCCGGATACACCAGGTAGCTACCTGTATCTCATCGAGCTTGTCTTTGGGCCAGCGATCATTGGTGAAAGTGTCTTTGATACCGCAAAACTCCTGCAGAAGCTGGACCAGTTGTGGATGCATAATCTGTGGACTAAAGCGGCGCTGGAGCAGGCGCTCTTTGACGCCGCCGCCAAGACTATTAACCGCCCGCTGGTTGACCTGTTGGGTGGCAAGGTGCGGGACCGCTTTCCCCTGGTGGGGGGGATCGGAACAGACTCACCTGAGGCTATGGCGGCATCAGCGCGGGAGTTCGTGGAGCGGGGTTTCGGCACCATTAAGTTGAAAATCGGCGAGGTGAGTAAAAAGCCGGCCCTCGACGTGGACCGTGTGCGGCTGGTACGGGAGGAAGTGGGGCCGGACGTTGTTATAAGGGCCGACGCAAATGGCGTTTTTGGCACCGATGTGCAGGCCGCCATCAAACTGTCGCGCGCCCTGGAGCGCTACAACCTGGACCACATTGAGCAGCCCCTTTCTGGAGATTGCATCGAGGGCATGGCGCGTGTGCGGGAGTCCATCGACATCCCATTGATGGCCGACGAATCGGTGCATACCGTGCGCGACGCCATTGCCGTCGTACAGGCAGGTGCAGCCGATATCGTGAAATTGAAGATGGCGAAGAACGGCGGATACCAGAAGTGCCGGGAAATCATCACTTTGCTTACCAGCGCGGGAATTGGCGTTGAGTTGGGTAACGGGTGTCAGACCAGCGCAGCCTCCCTGCACGAGCTTAATCTGGCTTGTTCCAACCCGTTGGTACAGCCCGCCGGGGAGTTTACGGGGCCAGACAAACTGGTATCGGATATCCTGGAGCAGCCCATGCAGATTGTGGATGGCGATGCCATCCTGCCTTCGGGTGCGGGCATCGGGTCGGGCCTGGATTATGACGCGTTTAACGCCTGCCGAATTGATGTGAAGGACGCACTTGGATACAACAAGTGAGGTGATCTATGAATCAACCCAGTGTCATTAAATCTGCAGAAAAGAATGCCCGCCAGAAGAGCCAACTCGATGACCAATTTGATAACAACTGGCTCGCGCAAACCCGCAAAGATATTGCTGCCGACTTGATCGGCGTACTGGCCGTAGATGAGAATTCGCATCCCGATCTTCTCTACGGTGTGAAGGCCTTTCTACCCTCTGCCAGGGCCTGTGTTGTTCTTGGTATGGAGTATGCCTCCGAGACGATGAACCTCATCAAGCATCCGGCGAAATATTCAGGCGCGGTAAAGACCGGGGATCTGCTGGCGCCGCATGTCAACCAATTGACGATCGAGATCGACCAGGCAAACTCGAAGCTGGTAAAAATTCTGCGAGAACTCGGCTACCGCAGCCTCGCTCTCCCCAGTCGGGGGCTGCCCTTACGCCCCGGCGAAATCAAGGCTTCACTTTCCTTTGCGCACGTGGCGGAGGCTGCAGGCATGGGTACCATCGGCACACACAGTCTGCTTATCACGCCGGAATTCGGCACCCGAACCCGCCTCGCCTGTCTGCTGACCGAAGCGCCACTGAAGACCACTCGTCGTATGGATCCAGTGGATGACTGCACTCACTGCCTCGACTGCGTGAAAATCTGCCCCGTCGGTGCTATCTCCTCGCCAGTGCCGGGTGCTCGTTACCAGGTAGACGCTATGCGCTGCAAATTCTACCGGGAGAAAGTCGATAACTGCGGTCTGTGTCAAAAAATTTGCAGTTATGCAACGGGGCATTCCGAAACGACGGATGGCCCGGTCATTGCGACCGATGCCTTTCAGCAATCGCTGGCAGACTATGTGCGATTGGATACGTCCGGCTGGGAGGAGTAGGGTGATGCAGTTTGCCGCGCCCCAACAATCTTTGCTTGAGGACCAGGCTTTCCTGCTGGAGTCTCGCGGGGTTATACGTCTGCACGGGTAACCATTTCCCTGGATCAAGTTGCAAAGAAGCCTGTGCTCGCTCACGTGCTCGATGACAATGGCTTTCTAATGATCGATTTATTTGTCGTGAGTCACCTGGAAGACTTGCTGATCGAAATTGATAAGTCGCTTATCCCCAGGCTGTTTGCGTTGCTTTCACCCCATTGCGAGGACCTGGATGTCAGTGCCCTGGATGTCAGTGCTGAGTGGCGGGTATCCGCGGAACTGCCGGATCAGAATAACTTCGACAATGGCAGCGCATTCATCAAGTATGTCGACCCGCGCTGGCATATGGGGGTGCGCGTGTTACGTCCTGTCAATACGATCAGTAGCAGCCAGTGGGGTAGCGAAATCAAATGGGCGACTCACGCACATAAGCTGGGCTTTCTGCCCAGTACTTCATTACTACAGGATGTGTCGGTGTCCCCACTGGAAGCTGGCTTGCATGCCATGGGACTGTTGGACAAAAACCACCTCCCCCAGGGGCTGCAGGCGGCCATGGCCTCACCCTGCGAGTGCCTGGACCGGCGACTTCTGCCTATGCGCATTGAGCCTGACGACTTCTCCTTTCCGACCATGGCGGGGGGGCTGCCGGTCTCGGCGGGAGACGTTGAGATCGGCAAGGCAATAAGCCATCACGGATTATTTGCCCTGGCTCTCGTCAACCTTGACGCATGGAGAAAAGCGGTTGCGGCAGGGACACCGTTGCACTGTGCAGACCAATCGGTCCTGATCACCTGGCCGAGCTGGCTCGCCCAGGAGAGTCGTGGACGTGGCGGGCCGGTGGCTATGTCAAGCTGATCGCGGTGAGCCCCCCATTCGACGAGACGCAGATTGTTCTGGTATGGGCGGGCGTGATCTTCGCATCGGTATTAAGGTCTTTTACCGGCTTCGGATTTGCCCTGGCGGTAGTGCCCGTGTTCGCGATTTTTTTGCCGCCTGCCGAAGTGGTGGTGCTGGCTGCCTCACTGTCGCTCGTTCTTGGCCTTGTATCACTACGCGTCTGGTGGGGCGTTTTCAATATTCGAGAGATTCTCCCGCTTGTTCTGCTGGCATGGATAGGTACCGCACTCGGTGCATTTCTGCTGACGGGGATGTCCGGAGGCGACTTTCAGCTCTGGGCAGGGATAGCGGTGCTGCTGGCGTGCCTGGGAATTACCCTGTCGCGGCCTGCCGCTCCTGTAAACAGCCCGGCACTCACTGGTTGCGCTGGCCTCGCTTCCGGTCTGATGAATGGCGCGTTGGCAGTGCCGGGACCACCGATGATTGCCTATGCATTATTGACTGAGTTTGATCCCGCTCGGAGCAGGGCACTACTGATGCTGTTCTTCACCGCCTCCTCCGTGCTGGCTCTGGTCTCCTACGCCTTCGCTGGCCTGTTCGTGCCAACCACGCCCTGGTACGTCGCCCTGGCCCTGCCGGCGCTTTTCTTAGGTGACTGGCTTGGGAACTTGCTGTTTGTGAGGTACTCGGGAGCGTTTTATCGTCGGGTCGCCGTGCTGGTCCTGTTTTTTATGGGGGTCCTGGTAATCTCAGGGTCACTATGAATGAGACGGATAAAATTTGAGACGCATATTCAACGATAACCAGCTGTGGTTGCCGGGTGCCATTTCATTGTGTTGCTGGCATGTCGCTGGGCCAGTCGCACGGAGGCCGAATAGGCAATTCATGTCCGTCAATCATTTAAGTAGAATCAGCTATGGCATAGGCGGCACACCCCATGCCATCAAGGAAGCCGACTACACCATGTTTGTGTTGCTGTTCTACACACAGGTGCTCGGGCTCGGAGGCACAGAAGCTGGGTTTGTGCTGTTTCTGGGGCTGCTTTGGGATGCTGTGTCTGATCCGATAATGGGGGCCTGGTCGGATCGGTTCAAAAGTCGCTGGGGGCGCAGGCATCCCTAAAGGTTTCCATGACGGAAGAACAGCTAAAACAGATTCAGGAGAATAATAGGAAGAGGGTGCAGGCCAGCTTATAAAGTGTGATCTTCACTACGCCAGGGTAACCGTAGCAAAGATGAGATTTACCGCTAAACCCCCAACAGTCGGCTCTGCAGCAAGGTCTCCATGTCTCTGCGGCCATCTGCAATCAGTAAGACGTAGACATCCGTGTGACGAACCGTATAGATGATTCGATAAGGTTTGAAAAAAACCTGGCGATAGTTGTCTAGTCCTAGCGCCAGCAGTTCTCTGGGACGGTTGCCGCGATCGGGTGATTCGGATAGACGCTGTAGGACGGCTTCAATTTTATTCAGGACGTAATCCGCTTTCTCGGCGGAATCGCCTGTCGCAAGATATTCGTCGAGTTCTTCGAGATCCCTGCCTGCATCCCGGGTGAGGAAAACCTGGTAGCTCATTCCGGGTCAGTGCGACGGGCTCTTATCCGACCTATGGCCATCGATACCTCGACTACTTGCCCCGTCTCGATTTGTTGCTGACCCAGGGC
>JAACFI010000337.1 GCA_009937575.1 Haliea sp. | reverse complement strand
GACGTCCACCTGGCCTTTATCCAGGAGGCTTCACTGCAGGCCAGGATACCGGAAGCCATCCCCACCCCGCTGGTGCCCGCCTTCGCTTCCGGATATACCACCGCCAGCCAGGAAACCGGGGTGATGACCCTCAGCAAGAGCAATCCCAGCGTGCATTGCAACCTGACTGCCTGGGAGCCCCTGCTGGGCACCCCGAAGGCCACCAGCGTAACCGAGTACCCGCTGCAGGATCGGGAAGAGAGTCTGCTGGCCATCAACCTGCACGCGGTGAACTTTACCCTGGGAATGGAGAATTTCCAGGCACAGTTTCGCGCCCTGGCAGACCTGCTGAAGAAGCACCAGGGGCCGATCATCCTGGCTGGTGACCTCAACACCTGGAGTGAGAAGCGCCAGGCCCTGGTAGATAATTTCATGAGCGATCACGGCCTTGGCGCCGTGATCTTCGAACCGGACCTGCGCACCACCGCCTTCGGCCGCGCCCTGGACCATATCTACATACGCGGCCTGCAGGCGACATTCACCCAGGTCATACCTGTCTCCAGTTCCGACCACAATCCCCTGCGGGTACGCCTGGCCCTGCAATGACCCGGTTTGTGTTGCTTGCGCTGGTACTGGCAGGTGGCCTGCTGCTATCCACTGCCACCCCTGCCGAAGTCGATCAGGCCGATGCTGAAATCCAGTACCTGCTGGAATTCGTGGCCAACAGCGGCTGCACCTTTGTACGCAATGGTGACGCCCACGATTCAGTGGACGCGGCTGACCACCTGTGGCTGAAATACAGCAACGGGAGCCGCTATGCAGATACCGCCGAACACTTCATCGACCGGCTGGCCAGCAAGAGTTCCTGGAGCGGAAAAACCTATACGGTCACCTGCGGCGAAGTCACCGAACCCAGCGGAGACTGGTTGCACCGGGCCCTGGACGACTATCGCAGCGAACAGCCCTAGCAGTCAGTCAGACCGGCGGCTCCCGTTCGACCACGGCCGGCGCCGGACTCGGCTCCACCGGCAGGTGCTGACGCTCCAGGCGCCTCACCAGCGCGAATGCACTGACCATGGCCAGCAGGCCGAACAACAGGGCTCCCACCGCCTCGCCCGCCATCACTCCCCTGGCACCGTACCACTGGGCACCCAGGTAGACCGCCGGAATAGTCCCCAGCATTGCCCGCCCGAAATTGAAGCCGGTAGCCCATTGGGGGCGATGCAGGTTGTTGAAGGTGGCGTTGGCAACGAACAGCATCCCGTTGAACACGAAGACCCCGACCAGGAAGTTGCAGTAGAAGCGGATCAGGTCTGCCGCCATATCACTGGCGGAGAATGCGTTGACGATCAGCTCCGCGCAATTCCATAGCAACAGCCAGACCAGGGAGATATAGACCACGTTGAACAGCACTGCGCTGGCCAGGGTCGCACGCACCCGGTGATAGAGCCCGGCGCCGGCATTCTGCCCGACAATCGGGCCCACCGCGCCGGACAGGGCAAAAATGGCGGCGAAAGCCACCGGCGTAATCCGCCCCACGATGGCCGCTCCGGCCACGGCGCTGTCACCGAACTGGGACATGGTCCTGAGCACGAAACTGCCGCCGATCGGCGTCGCCAGGTTGGTCAGCATGGCAGGACCGGCGATGGTCATAATCGGCCGCAGGTCCTCGACGAACTCGCGCAGGGTAACCCAGCGGGGCAGGTCGTGAATCCGGTGCAGGGCGTGCCAGGCAACCGCCAGCAGCACCACCCGCGCCACCACCGAGGCCAGCGCCGCCCCCTCCAGTCCCCAGCCGAAAGTGAAGATGAACAGGGGATCCAGGGCGCCGTTCACCAGGGACCCGGTGACCGTGGCCCACATGGATCGCCGGGCATCCCCGACGGCGCGCACCCCGGCGGCCATACTCATACCCAGCATGACAATGGGCATGCTGGGCAGGACGATACTGGCATAGCTGGTGGCGTAGTCCAGGGTCACGCCGCTGGCGCCCAGCAGTTGCAACAGCGAACGCAGGTTGAACCAGGCAATGACACTCAGCACAGTCGATAAGGTGGCATTGAACAGCAGCGCGCTGCTGCAGAAGCGGCCGGCGAGGTCCCGGCGATAGGCGCCCTCGGAGCGGGCCACCAGGGCACCCAGGGCGATCTGCAGGCCGATGCTCACAGACACCATGAAAAACATCAGGGTCCCGGCGAAGCCCACCGCCGCAGCCAGTTCCTGCTCTCCCAGCAGGGTGAGGAAGTACATATCGACCATGTCCACCCCGAACATGGCGAGCAAACCGGTGGCGCTGGCGGTTGTCATCACCACCACATGGCGCATGGTGGAACCGTGGGTAAATACCGCCTTGGTCACAGGGCCGGCATCCGCGCGCTACTGCCGCCGGTGAAAACCGGGTGATAGGCGTGTGATCTGGCCGGCATAGAAAGTCTCGAAAAAGTCCGCGGGGAGTTCATTCTACTGTAGAATTAAACCCAGATGTGGCGATAGCTTGGCCTGCCCCCTCCCGCGACCACGGGAGACTTTTTCCGGCAAAAAAGTTAATATTTGGCAACGTTACAGTTCTATTTCGAGGTTTCTTTTCCCCATGAGCAACAACACGGCGAAGCCCCCCCTGAACCCGGTCAACACGATCATCTTTGTCGGGTTACCGCTGGCGGCACTGATCCTGGTACCAGCGTGGGGCATCTACCGCGGTTACGACGGCTTCCAGTGGCTATGGGCCCTGGCGTTTCTCTATCTGAATGGCATGTCGATCACCGGCGGTTACCACCGGCTGTGGGCCCACCGGGCCTACCGAGCCAGCACGGGACTGAAGTGGTTCTTCGCCTTCTGGGGCGCCGGCGCCCTGCAGAACAGCATCCTGATCTGGGCCTCCGACCACCGGCGCCACCATCGCCACGTGGACGACAACGAACTGGACCCCTATTCAGCCGGCCGCGGCCTGTGGTTCAGCCACATGGGCTGGATGCTGCGCCAGTATCGCAGCAACGAACCGGATTTCTCCAACGCCAAAGACCTGCAACGCGATCCCATCGTCATGTGGCAGGACAAGCACTACGTGGCCCTGACCACCTTCATGAACCTGGGCCTTCCCGTTCTGCTGGGTGTGTGGCACGGGGACATCATCGGCACGGTACTGCTGGTGGGCCTGCTGCGGCTGGTGGTGAACCACCATGTGACGTTCTTCATCAATTCCCTGGCCCACTACTGGGGCAGCCGGCCCTACACCGAGTCCAACAGTGCCCGTGACAACGGCTTCCTGGCCTTCCTGACCTACGGCGAGGGCTACCACAACTATCATCATATCTTCCAGGCGGACTACCGCAACGGCATCCGCTGGTGGCAGTGGGATCCCACCAAGTGGATGATCGCCCTGTGCTCCCGCATCGGCCTGGCCAGCGACCTGAACCGGATATCCGACTTCAAGATACAGCGCGCCATCCTCGACACCCAGTTCCAGCGGGCCCGCAGCAAGATGGACCAGGCCCACAGCAGTGAAAGTCTGCGCGCCAGCCTGGAGCGGGAATACCAGCTGTTCACCGAGTCCATCAACCAGTGGACTGCCCTGCAGGCGGAGCGCTACGGGCGCAAGAAGGCGGAACTGGGCGGTGCCCTGGAAGAAAAGAGGGAGAAGCTCGGCGGCGCTCTGGAGGAGAAGAAACAGCGCCTGCAGCAGAAGTGGGAGAACGCCGCCCTGCGCACCAAGCTCAGGGAACTGGAGTACGGCCTGAAAATGCAACGCAAGCGCCTGGGCCTGCTGATGCAGCAGGTGCAGTTGCAGGCACAGGCCGCCTAGGACACGCACCCCCCCGCTGATCCATCACCCCCGGTTTTGCGTAGTAAAGGGCTATGATACCGTGCCTGTAGGCACCTGATTTGATACCGGGGGAATACCACATGAGTAACGTTTACGACTTCACCTGCCAGACCGGCGGCGGCAAAGACCAGAAGCTCAGCAAATACAAGGGCAAGGTGCTGCTTGTAGTCAACACGGCCTCTAAATGCGGTTTTACGCCGCAATTCGGTGGCCTGGAGGATCTGTACGAAAAGTACCGCGACCAGGGCCTGGAGATCCTCGGATTCCCCTGCAACCAGTTCGGCAACCAGGACCCGGGCAGCAACGACGAGATCCAGGAGTTCTGCCAGCTGAACTACGGGGTAAGCTTTCCCATGTTCGGCAAGATCGAGGTCAATGGCGGTGGCACGGACCCGTTGTTCAAGCACCTCAAAAAGGAGGCTCCGGGAGCTCTGGGCAGTCAGCGTATCAAGTGGAATTTCACCAAGTTCCTGATCGATTCCGAGGGCAATGTGGTGAAACGCTATGCGCCCACTGTGAAGCCTAAGGATATTGAGAAGGACGTTAAGAAACTGCTGGGCTGAGTTCGACGTCCTCAGATTTTTTTAACTGATTCATAGCGAGCGCGTCGGTCAGCGTCCGAGGGGCCTGCCGAAAGGGCCGCAACTCCGTCAACGCATTCGGCTGCTGCGCAACTCGACCATTTTTCGCTACGCGAAAAATCGGGACTCGGACAGTGCTCGCAGAAGGCCCCGAATGCGTTGACTGCGTTGAGCGCGGCCTGATATTTTCGGCAGGCCCCTCGGACGCTGACCTCTTATCGAGCCCTGAAAAAATATTGCTGCCGGTTTAGTACTCGATGGTAGGTCGCAGGCGGGGGGCAGCGGTCCCGAAAATATCAGGCCGCGTTTAGCGTAGCCGATCAAACCGGGGCTTTCTGCGAGCACTGTCCGAGTCCCGAAAATTGCGCAGCAATTTTGGTCGAGTTGC
>JAACFI010000060.1 GCA_009937575.1 Haliea sp. | reverse complement strand
CGATCGATCACCTCCTGGCAACGGCGCTCGATTTCAGGGTTCTGGCGCTGCACGGAGGCAAAATCCAGGTCCTCGGCGCTCTGGCCGCTGGCCATGGAGGAAGCGGCCCCACCGCCCAGGCCTATCAGCATGGCAGGGCCACCGAGGGCGATAAGTTTGGCGCCGGGGCGGTAATCCCCCTTCTCCACATGTTCAGCGCGAATATTGCCGTAACCACCGGCGATCATGATGGGCTTGTGGTAGCCCCGAATCTCCGGGCCGTCGGCCCCTGGGGCCTCCAGCTCGAAACTGCGAAAATAGCCGCACAGGTTGGGGCGACCGAACTCATTGTTGAAAGCGGCACCACCGATGGGCCCTTCCAGCATGATGTCCAGCGCAGAGACGATACGGTCGGGTTTGCCGTAGTCGGCCTCCCAGGGCTGGGGGTAACCGGGAATGTTCAGGTTGGAGACCGAGAAGCCCGTCAAGCCCACCTTTGGCTTGGAACCGCGACCCACCGCACCCTCGTCGCGGATCTCACCACCGGAGCCGGTTCCGGCCCCGGGAAAGGGAGCGATCGCCGTGGGATGGTTATGGGTTTCCACCTTCATCAGCAAGTGGATATCCTCTGTGGAAAAGCCATACTGGCAGCTCTCGGGGTCCGGGTAGAAACGCCCCGCAAGCTGCCCCTTCACTACCGCCGCATTGTCGGAGTAGGCGGACAGCACATCCTCTCCTCCCTTCTCGTGGGTATTGCGGATCATCCCGAACAGGGAATGCTCCTGCTCCTGGCCATCGATGCTCCAGCTGGCGTTAAAGATCTTGTGCCGGCAGTGCTCGGAGTTCGCCTGGGCAAACATCATCAGTTCTACGTCGTTGGGATTGCGCCCCAGCTCCCTGAAACTGTCCACCAGGTAGTCGATCTCATCAGGTGCCAGTGCCAGACCCAGCTTGCCGTCGGCCTCAACCAGGGCCTCCCGCCCACCCTCAATCACATTGACGGATGTCATGGGCGCCGGCGACGCATGACTGAACAACTGTTGCGCCTCCTCCAGTTCACCCAGCACCGCCTCGGTCATGCGGTCGTGCACCTGCGATTCCAGTTCCGCGCGCTGCTCACCACTGAAACCAGACGGCAGCCTGAAATACCAGGCAATACCCCTCTCCAGCCGCTCTACCGCCCGCAATCCACAATTGTGGGCGATATCGGTCGCCTTGCTGGACCAGGGTGAAATGGTGCCGGGGCGGGGCACGACCAGCAGCAGCTCCGCGTCGTCCGGAAGCGGCTCGAGGTCCGCCCCGGTGGGCCCGTAGGTCAGCAGGCTGCCCAGTATATCCAGCTCCCTTTCACCCAGGTCTGAGGCAAGTTCCGCGAAGTGCACGTACTCGGTGCGCAGCAGGGTAATATCGGGATGGATTGAAGGGAATTTCTGCGCCAGCTTGTCTAGACGAAAAGCTGACAGTGCCGGTGCGCCGCGCAGGGTTAGCATGCTGTGGAAAGCTCCAGGAGGAGGTATTTTCGGGAGGCGATATTGTACTGTATTTAGGTGGAAGCCGGTAACTGCGGTTAGCCGAAAATACCCGGGATTACCATGGTAATAGTGCCTGTCGGCGAGAAATACCCGGGGGCTAGAATAGGACCTATGTACCTCCGATTACTCACTGTCACCCTGGCCCTGTTACTGTTGTTGCCCGGCTGCGCGCGGCAGGACAGCTTGCAGCACATTCAGTCCAGCGGCAAGCTGACGGTAGTCACCCGCAACAGCCCCACGACCTACTACCAGGACAAGGAGGGCGCGACCGGTTACGAGTACGCGCTGGCAGGCCTGCTGGCGGAAGAACTGGGCGTGGAGCTCAAAATCAAGACGGCCTTCAACCTGGACGAAATTTTCCAGCAACTGCAGCGCGGGGAGGCCGATGTCGCCGCCGCCGGCCTGACCCTGACCGGGCAGCGCGAGGCACGCTACCCCCACTCGGCACCCTACTACCAGCTCACACCCCAGGTGGTCTACGTTGCCGGGACCTACCGGCCGCGTCGGGTGGGAGATCTCGTCGACATGTCCATCGTGGTACTGGCGGGTTCCAGCCACGCCGAGTCACTCCACGCCCTGCGTGAGGGAGGGATGTCGGGACTAGAGTGGCGAGAGATCCCCGGTGCCGATTCGATGGAGCTACTGGAACTGGTGGACAGCGGTGAGGCGCAACTGGCGATCATCGACTCCAACGAGTTCTCCGTGCAGCAAAGTCTCTACCCCAGGCTGAAAGTCGCCTTCGACCTGGGCTCCCAGCAGGATATGGTCTGGTACCTGGCACCGGATGCGGACAACCGGAGACTGCAGGCGCGCATCGACCAGTTCATCGAGCGCCTGCGCGCCGACGGGACACTGGAAAGCCTGCGGGAAGAGTATTTCGGGCACACCGCCGGCGTCTCACGGATCTCCTCACACACATTCACGCGCAATATGCGCCGTGCGCTGCCTCCCTACCGGGACCTGATCCGCGAGGTCGCGGAAGAGTACCAGATGGACTGGCACCTGCTGGCGGCTATCGCCTACCAGGAATCCCACTGGAATCCTGAGGCCGCCTCCCCCACGGGGGTACGGGGCATGATGATGCTGACCCTGCCCACTGCCAGGGAGATGGGCGTGGCAAACCGGCTCGACCCAGGCCAGAGCCTGCGCGGTGGAGCGCGCTACTTCAAGAACATCAAGCGCCGCCTGCCCAAGGATATCTACGAACCCGACCGGACCTGGCTGGCACTGGCCGCCTACAATATCGGCATGGGACACCTGGAAGATGCGCGGGTGATGACCGAGCGCCAGGGCGGCGATCCCCACCTGTGGCGGGATGTGATGGAGCGCCTGCCACTGCTGCAGAAAATCAAGTACTACCAGAACACGCGCTACGGTTACGCCCGCGGAGTCGAGGCCGCCAATTACGTGCAGAACATCCGCCACTATTACAGCATTCTGGAGTGGCAGGATATCCCGGACACCAAGCCGCTGCCGCCGATGCGGGCGGGGGATTATTTGCCGCGGGTGGTGAAGAAGTTGGATTTGCGGGCATTGTAGGTCCTGAATCCGAGTAGTCCCGGATAATGGTGCGCGGTGCGCACCCTACCTTATATCGGAGTGACCGCAGGGCGCGCACCGCGCACCCTTTCCACGTGTCATCGACGGGACTGGAAAAACGCCTGCAAACGGGCACTGCTCTCTTCGGCCAGCACCCCTTCCTGCCAACTCACCCGGTGGTTGTAGCGCGGCTCATCCAGCAGGCTGCAGGTACTGCACACCACGCCTGCCTTCGGCTCGCGCGCGGCGAACACCAATAGCTCCACCCGCGCGTGGATCATGGCGCCGGCACACATGGTGCAGGGTTCCAGGGTAACGTAAAGGGTGCTGCCGGGAAGGCGATAATTACCCGCCACTGAAGCGGCGTCCCTCATCGCGACGATCTCGGCGTGGGCCGTGGGGTCCTGTGCGGAAATCACCTGGTTCCAGCCCTCTCCCAGCAGCTGTCCATCGCGCACCAGCACGGCGCCGATCGGCACCTCACCCTCGTTCTCGGCGCGGTCGGCCAGGGCCAGGGCGCGGCGCATCCACTGCTCGTGCTCAGCCAGCGGTACGCTCACGCCTACTCCCACTCGATGGTGGCGGGGGGCTTACTGCTGATATCGTAGGTGACCCGGGACACCCCGGAAATCTCATTGATGATCCGGTTGGAGGCCCGTTCCAGTAACTCGTAGGGCAGGTGAGCCCAGCGGGCGGTCATGAAGTCCACGGTTTCCACCGCTCGAAGGGCGATGACATACTCGTAGCGACGACCGTCCCCCACCACACCAACTGATTTTACCGGCAGGAAAACGGCAAAAGCCTGGCTGGTCTTCTGGTAGTAGTCCTCCCGATGCAGCTCTTCGATGAAGATCGCATCGGCCTGGCGCAGCAGGTCTGCATACTCTTTCTTCACTTTGCCGAGTATACGAACCCCCAGCCCGGGGCCCGGGAAGGGATGGCGATAGACCATATCATAGGGCAGGCCCAGTTCCAGGCCGATCTGGCGCACCTCGTCCTTGAACAGTTCCCGCAGGGGTTCCACCAGTTCGAAGCTCATATCCTCCGGAAGGCCACCCACATTATGGTGTGATTTGATGACGTGGGCCTTGCCTGTATTCGCCCCGGCGGACTCGATCACGTCGGGATAGATAGTGCCCTGGGCCAACCACTTCACGTCGGTGAGTTTGGTCGCCTCAGCATCGAACACCTCGATGAACGTGTTACCGATTATTTTGCGCTTCTCCTCCGGATCGGACACGCCCTCCAGCTTGCCCAGGAACAGGTCCTCGGCGTCGCTGCGAATCACCTTGACGCCCATGTTGCGGGCGAACATATCCATCACGTGATCACCCTCGTGCAGGCGCAGCAGGCCGTTGTCCACGAACACGCAGGTCAGCTGGTCACCAATAGCCCGGTGCAACAGGGCCGCCACCACTGAGGAATCCACCCCGCCGGACAGGCCCAGCAGTACCTTGTCACCGCCGACTGTAGACCGGACCCGCTCAATCGCATCGTCAACGATATTGGCGGGCGTCCAAAGGGTCTCACAAGCGCACAGTTCCAGCACGAAGTGCTCAAAAATGCGCTTGCCCTGCAGGGTGTGGGTCACCTCGGGATGGAACTGGATGCCATAGAAGGGCTTTTCCTGGTGGGCCATACCGGCGATGGGACAGCTGCCGGTTTCAGCGATCAACTCGAAATCCGCGGGCAGTTCCACCACCTTGTCACCGTGACTCATCCACACGTCCAGCAGGGCGTCGCCGTGCTCGTCGATGTGATCGCGGATATCGTGCAGCAGGCCACCATTGCCCACCAGCTTGATCTGGGCGTAGCCGAATTCACTGATGTGGGAACCGGCCACCTTGCCGCCGAACTGCTCTGCCATGGTCTGCATGCCGTAGCAGATACCCAGCACCGGCACCCCCAGATCGAACACGCATGCCGGGGCACGGGGGGAGGCGTCCACGGCAACCGACTCGGGACCACCGGAAAGAATCACACCTCGCGGGTTGAAAGCGCGAATGTCCTCCTCGCTCATATCCCAGGCGCGTATTTCGCTGTAGACGCCAACTTCCCGCACCCGGCGGGCAATCAACTGGGTGTACTGGGAGCCAAAATCCAGGATGAGGATTTTCTGGCTGTGGATATCTGCGGTCATCGAATGTCCTTGCTTGTACCGATGTCGGGCCAAATCGTTTCGCCGGGCACGGCCGAATGAATACCCGATACAGCGGGGCAGGCTCTTCGGCCCTACATTGTCAGCGCACCGGGTAGTTGGGCGCTTCCTTGGTGATGGAGACGTCGTGCACGTGGCTCTCGGACATGCCCGCGGCGGTCACCCGCACGAACTCCGGGCGGGTGCGCATGGCCTCCATATCGACGCTGCCGGTGTAACCCATGGCGGAGCGAACACCACCCATCAACTGGTGGATGATCGCCGATACCGGACCCTTGTAGGGAACCCGGCCCTCGATGCCCTCGGGAACCAGTTTCTCGGCACCTTTACTGGCATCCTGGAAATAACGATCCGAGGAGCCCTGGGTCTGGGACATGGCGCCCAGTGAACCCATGCCCCGGTAAGCCTTGTAGGTCCTGCCCTGGTATAGTTCCACCTCGCCGGGTGCCTCCTCGGTGCCGGCGAACATGCTGCCCATCATCACCGAGTGGGCGCCGGCCACCAGAGCCTTGGCGATATCGCCGGAAAAGCGGATGCCGCCGTCGGCGATCAGCGGGACACCGGTGCTCTTCAGCGCCTCGTTGACATTGGCGATGGCGCTGATCTGGGGCACCCCCGTGCCGGTCACGATGCGGGTGGTGCAGATGGAGCCGGGGCCAATGCCCACCTTGACCCCGTCAACCCCGGCCTCTGCCAGGGCCACTGCCGCCTCGGCAGTGGCGATATTACCGCCGACCACCTGAATAGAGGGGTAGTCCGCCTTGATCATCTTCACCCGCTCGATCACGTTGCGTGAGTGCCCGTGGGCGGTATCCACCACCAGCACATCCACGCCGGAGCGCACCAGTGCCTCCACCCGGTCGTCGGTGTCCGGGCTGGTCCCCACCGAGGCACCGACCCGCAATTGTCCGTAGGAGTCCTTGCAGGCGTGGGGGAAGCTTTCGGCCTTGTCGAAATCCTTCACGGTAATCATGCCGCACAGGTCGAAGGCGTCGTTCACCACCAGGATCTTTTCGATCCGGTGCTTGTGCAACAGGCCCTGTACCTCCTCCGAGCTGGCGCCCTCTTTCACTGTCACCAGCTTGTCCCGGGGTGTCATGATCGCCGAGACCAGTTTCTGCGGGTTGGATTCAAAGCGAAGGTCCCTGCGGGTGACAATACCCACCAGGTCTCCGCCGTCCAGTACCGGTACGCCGGAGATACCGTGAGCGCTGGTCAGCTCCATCAGCTCGGCTATAGTGGCGTTCTGTTGGATGGTGATGGGGTCCTTGACCACGCCGCTTTCGAACTTCTTGACCTTGCGCACCTGTTCGGCCTGCTCTTCCACGCTCATGCTCTTGTGAATGATGCCGATGCCGCCCTCCTGGGCCATGGCGATGGCCAGGCGCCACTCAGTGACCGTGTCCATGGCCGCTGATACCAGGGGAATATTGAGTTCGATCTCCCGGCTCAGCTGGGTGCGCAGGGACACATCCGTGGCCACCACCTCGGAATAACCGGGCAACAACAGGACATCGTCAAAAGTAAGGGCTTCCTGGGCAATGCGCAGCATAGGGGCCATCTCCGGCTAGCGGGTTTGAGTTAAACGTGCAATTATAAATCCCAGGCCCACTCCAGGTAAACAAAAGTTCCCTTGTCCAACCCTTTCGCCAGCGACACCCCCCCTCAGACACTGACCGTCAGCCAGCTCAACCGCCAGGCCAGGACCCTGCTGGAGAGCCACTTCGACTTCGTCTGGGTGGAGGGGGAAGTCAGTAACTTCGTCGTTCCGGGTTCCGGCCACTGGTATTTTTCCCTGAAGGACGGCAACGCCCAGGTACGCTGCGCCATGTTCCGCAACCGCAACCAGCGGGTGAAATTCACCCCCGAAAACGGCGACGCCATCCGCCTCCGCTGCCGGGTCTCCCTGTACGAGGGTCGCGGCGAATTCCAGTTGATCGTGGAGCACATGGAACATGCCGGTGCCGGCGCCCTGCAGGCGGCGTTCGAGAAGCTGAAAGCAAAACTACTGGCAGAGGGGCTGTTCAATCCCGAGCGCAAGAAGCCCCTGCCGGAATCCGTGTCGCAGCTGGGCGTCATCACCTCTCCCACCGGCGCCGCCATACACGACATCCTCACCGTACTGCGCCGGCGCTGCCCGGCGATCGCCGTGTCGATCCTGCCAGTGGCTGTACAGGGGGAAGGCGCGGCCGGGGAAATCGCCGCTGCGATCGAGAACGCCAACCGCTGGCATCGCGAGGGCAAAGTGCGGCTCGACGCGCTGATCGTCGGCCGCGGCGGCGGTTCCCTGGAAGACCTGTGGGCATTCAACGAAGAGGTCGTGGCGCGGGCCATCGCCGCCAGCGAGCTGCCGGTGGTCAGCGCGGTAGGTCACGAGGTGGACTTCAGTATCGCAGACATGGTGGCGGACCACCGCGCCCCCACGCCCTCGGCGGCGGCAGAACTGCTGAGCCCGGACCAGCGGGAGTGGCAACAGCGCCTGCAGCAGATCGAGGCCGATCTGGTGCGCCTTATCAAGCGCAAGCTGGCCGCCGCTGCCACCGAGCTGGAACACCTGCGCAAGCGCCTCAAACACCCGGGCGCCCAGCTGCGCGAACAGGCCCAGCGACTGGATGACCTGGAGCAGCGACTGGTGCTCGCCCAGAAAAACCTGCTGCAGCGCAGGCGCGCAGAACTGTCATTACTGGAAAGCCGCCTGCTGGCCCGGTCTCCCCTGCCCCGGCTGCAGCAACTGCAACGGGATACATCACAAATGCAGCAGCGCCTGGAAGCGGCGATGCAGCACAAGCTGCAGCAGGCGGGGGAGCGCCTGGCTCACCTGGCCCAGATGCTTGACTCGCTCAGCCCCCTGGGCACATTACAGCGGGGTTACGCCATTGTTACCGACGTGGATGGCAGGGTGCTCACTGATGCCGCGGCGGTAAAAGCGGGGGATGCGGTACAGGCGCGGCTGGCCCGCGGTCGGCTGGACCTCACGGTTGACGCGATAAGCGGTGACGACTGAAGATCAGTACTTGGCGGGCAGCCGGGTATTGATGATGATGTGGCGCCCCTCGAAGCGAATGTACTCACCGATGGTGAGATCCTTGAGGATGCGGGCCACCATTTCCCGGGATGCACCCACCCGGTCGGCGATATCCTGTTGGGTGAGCTTTTCAGGGATGTACAGGGTACCATCGCCGCGCTCTTCCGACAGGTCCATCAGGACATTGGCCACCCGGCCGTAGACATCCTGCAGCGCCAGGCTCTTGACATCCGCGGTGAGCTTGCGCACCCGCTGGGCCAGGTTGCGAACCAACTGGCGACCGATATTGGGATGCTCGTCCAGTACCCGGTTGAAATCTTCCTTGTAGATGATGCAGAAGCTCGATTTCTCCACCGTGCGTACCGAAGCCGAGCGGGTAGAGTCATCCAGTAACGCCAGTTCGCCGAAATAATCTCCGGCGCCCTGGGTATTCATGATGAATTCCTTGCCGTTCTTGTCGCTGCAGTACACTTTGACCTTGCCGCTCTCAATCACGAACAGCGAGTCAGCGGGGTCATTTTCGTGAATAACCACCGTATTCTTGGGAAATGACCGGCTGGTACTGCTGGTGGCGAGCGCCTCCAACTCCTCCTGCGACAGCCCCTGGAAAATCTCAACTTGCTGCAACATCGACATATTCGATCCTGATTGTGCCCACTGCGTGAAACCCTGACAATAATACTAACCCAAAGTTTTGTTAAAACGCACCATCTTAATGGGGGAAATTGGGCTGCTACTGTCACGAAATGGGTCAAAATCCGCGTTTCCACAGGGGCTTCCGCCTCGTTATACTCTGAATCAATGCAACTCATCGATTAAGGATGCACCCGTCCAGTGACCGCAGGCAGTAGCCAGATGACCACCCAATGGAGCGACCTCCTGCTGCGCGCGCTGGTGGAACTGCGGGAAGTGTTCTCCCGCCTGCAGCAAGAACTGGACGACACCGCCCGGGAGGATTTCTCACGCCTGTTCGACGGCGCCGGTCGACTGGAACAGATGCTCGAGCAGGCCTCCGGGGATATCGATTCCCACGACCTGAGGAACGTGCTGGCCGCCATCCGCGGCTATGCCGAGATCCTGCGGGAAGACATCGGCCCCCGCCTGCCCCAAATGGACGATACCCTGGCGCGTTTGCTGAAGGCCCTGCATACCGCCCAGGATGGCGACAGGAGTACCGGTGGCAGTATCGATACCCGGGTCATCGAATCGGAACCCGGGTACATCCTGGCAGTAGACGACCTGCAGGAAAACCGCGAACTGGTGGCTCGCAACCTGTCGCGCGTGGGCCACTTCGTAATCACTGCAGCCAGTGGCGAGGAGGCGCTGGTGGCACTGCAGCAGAGCGACGTGGACGTGGTACTGCTAGATCTGATGATGCCGGGGATGGACGGCCGGGAGGTTCTGCGCAGGATCAAGGAACACCCTGACTGGCGGGCCACCCCGGTGATCGTGATATCCGGTCAGCAGGACATGGACGGCATCATCGAGTGTATCGAGGCCGGCGCCGACGACTACCTGTTCAAACCCTTCAACCAGGTACTGCTGCAGGCTCGAATAAAGGCTGGCATCGAGCGCAAGCGCTGGCACGACCGGGAAGAGCAGTACCGCCAGCAACTGGAACGCAATGAGAAATTCATTCGCGCCACCTTCGGCCGCTACCTGTCCGACGAAATCGTCACCGACATCCTGGAGCGACCCGAGGGCCTGGAACTGGGGGGCGACCTGCGTCAGGTCACCATTATGATGTCGGATATTCGCGGCTTTACCACCCTCAGTGAACGCCTGGCCCCTGCCCAGGTGGTGACCATGCTCAACCGCTATCTCGGCGCAATGACCGACATCATCATGGCCCACCAGGGCACCATCGACGAATTTATCGGTGACGCCATCCTCGCCGTTTTCGGCGCACCGCATCACCGGGATGACGACGCCGACCGGGCGGTTAACTGCGCCCTTGCCATGCAGGCGGCCATGGCGGAGATCAACGCGCTCAACGAGTCCGAGGGCCTGCCGGTAATCCAGACCGGCATCGCCCTCAACACGGGCGACGTGATCGCCGGCAATATCGGCTCCGAGCGACGCAGCAAGTACGGTTTCGTTGGCCACCCGATGAATGTCACCTCACGCATAGAGGACCTCACCGCCGGCGGCGAGATACTGGTGTCCGACAGTACACTGAAAAACCTGCGGGGTGAATTTGACGTCGGCGACAGCCAGGAGCTCAAGGTCAAGGGGATAGACCAGTCCATCGTGGTACACAAGATCCGGGAGGTCAGCCAATGACCGTCCAGGGGCCGATCCTGCTGGTGGAGGATAACGAACTCAATCGGGACATGCTGATAAGGCGCCTGAATCGCGTGGGTATCGAGGTCATCGCCGCCGGCGACGGGCAGCAGGCACTGGACCTCATGCTCAGCGAGCAGCCCAGCGTGGTCCTGATGGACATGAACCTGCCGGTACTGGACGGCTGGACCGCCTGCCGCAGGGCGCGGGAGGACGAGCGCATCAGTCACATCCCGATCATCGCCCTCACCGCCCATGCAATGGAGGCCGACCGACTCAATGCGCTGGAGGCCGGCTGCGACGACTACGCCACCAAACCGGTGGACTTTCCCGGCCTGCTGATCAAGATCGAGAAACTCACTCGCGCATGAGCTTACGCCGCCGACTCACCCTCTCCCTGGTGACAATCCTGGTCCTGTTTGCCGGTAACGTCGGCACCCATTTCTGGGGCAGTTACGCCCGAAACGAGAGCATGGCCGCCTACCGGGATTCCGTATCTGCCGCACAGTTATCCACCGAAGTGGAACAACTGCTGGAGGACCAGCGCCAGCAGACCCTGGTGCTGGCCACCCTGCGCGAAACCACCGACGATCAGCTGGACGCAGAGGAACTGAAACAGGCAGAAAAAGATATCGCCAATATCATCAGCCAGGTCCAGAAGCTCGGAAAACTGAGTCACAGTGTTACGGAGCTGCACTACGAGCAGTTATGGGACAGCGCCAGCAGACTTCTGGAGGGCTGGCTGCAGTTCTACCGCAGCTATAACGAGCCAGACCTGGACCTCAACGTTAACGACCCGTTGCCCTACCTGGAAACCAGCCAGCGACTGAAGGAACTGGAGCAGCGCCAGGCGTTTATCGCGGTGCAGCGCGCGAACATTATCGACCGGACCATAGAGCTCACAGACCGCATCACAGTGATCGGCTTCCTGGCCTCGATTTTTCTCACTGCCACCCTGGGTTTTTTCCTGGTGCGCTATACCAACCACGCCCTGAAAAAACTGAAAACCGGTACCCAGCGCTTCGGCAGCGGTGACCTCAACTTCCGCATCGACAATATCGACGACAGCGGGGAACTGGGTGACCTGGCTGCGGCTTTTAACGACATGTCGGACAAGCTGCGCAATGCTATCTACGATGTGCGCAAAGCGAAGGATATCGCCGACGAGGCCAATGCCGCGAAAAGTATCTTCCTGGCCAATGTCAGTCACGAGCTGCGAACCCCCCTTAACGCCATCATCGGCTACAGCGAGATGCTTCACGATGAACTGGAGGATCCCCAGGAAGTAAACCGCCCCCAGTTCCAGCGCGACCTGGAGAAGATTGTCATGTCGGGGCGACAACTGCTGGCGCTGATCAATGACATCCTCGACCTGTCCAAGATCGAAACCGGAAAAATGTCGCTGCACTGCGAGACGTTCCAGCCCGGGGATATCCTCAACCAGGTGTGTGAAGCCCTGTCACCCCTGCTGCGCAACAACAACAATGATCTGGAGACCGGCGACTTCAGCGCCCTGCCAAGCCTTTTCAACGACGCCACCAAGTTCCGCCAGATCTTTACCAACCTGTTGAGCAACGCATGCAAATTCACCGAAAACGGGTATATCAGCCTGTTTGCCCGGGAGCTTGAGGATCACCCGGGCTGGCTTGAATTCACCGTGCGCGACACAGGTATCGGCATGGACGAAGACCAGCAGACGCGGGTATTCGACGCCTTTGTGCAGGCGGACTCATCGACCAGCGCCAACTACGGTGGCACCGGGCTGGGACTGGCCATTTGCAGGAACTATTGCGACCTGATGGGTGGGTCGATCGGGGTTGAAAGCCGGCCGGGCAGTGGCTCTACCTTCAGGGTCGTTCTTCCTTCTGACCCAGAGTTAGCTCCCGCAGGCGCTTGAGGGCCTCTTCGCGCTTGGCGAGGTCTTCCCTGAGGCTACTGTTGTCGCTCTCTAGCTTGCCAATTTTGCGGTCCATGGCGACAAAGGTCTCCAGGGCGTCGCGCATCATCAGCACCTTGGTGTGTACCGGTGTCCCCTCAACTTGCTGGTCTTTCAGCACCAGGTAGGATTTACGAGCGGCCTCCGGGTCGTAGAACGGGCTGCGCGGTAACATGCTGTCGTAGGCGATAGCAATTCCCGCCTCCCAGTCCGCCACGGGGGATGACTCAAGGCGCTGGTAGCGCTGGAAATACTGCACTGCCTCGATATGGTCCCCCGCCACCAAGGCATTGAAACCCTTGTCGAGAAAGGTGTAATCAACTTCTCCCGCCACCCCACAGACACAATCCTCCGACTGCTCCGGCAAGTTGAGAGTGAGTTCGGGAACGGACTCGGGAGTTGCTCCGGCAGCGGCAGTCTGCTCCGCCTCCGGCGCCGAGGCACAGGCCTGCAGCAGCAGGAGCAGGCCCGCCAGGGGCAAAAGGGTTTTTCGACTCGCTGGCAAAGGAACTTCCTCGGCGACAATGCACAGGGGAGTTTAGCAATATGGCGCGCGGAGCGCACCCTACGGTCACTCCGATCTGAGGTAGGGTACCCGGTAAAGCGGGGCAGGCCCTGCGCTCTGCGCACCAGGGCACGCGAATCCTATTCAGGGCGCATATGCGGGAACAGCAGAACATCCCGTATAGAATTGCAGTCGGTAAACAACATCACCAGCCGATCAATACCGATGCCCTCCCCGGCCGTCGGCGGCAAGCCATACTCGAGCGCACGGATGTAGTCGTGGTCGTAATGCATGGCCTCTTCATCACCGGCATCCTTTTCCGCCACCTGGGCGAGGAAGCGCTCCGCCTGGTCCTCGGCATCGTTGAGTTCGGAGAAACCGTTGGCCAATTCCCGGCCGCCGACAAAAAACTCGAAACGATCGGTAACAAAGGGGTCGTCATCATTGCGCCTGGCCAGAGGTGACACCTCGGTGGGATAGGCTGTAATGAAGGTGGGCTGGTCCAACAGGTGCTCCACGGTCTTCTCGAAAATCTCGATCTGTACCTTACCCAGGCCCCAGCTATCCTTGAGCTCTATACCCAGGCCGCGGGCGACGTCCCTGGCCGCTGAGTCGTTACCCAACTGTGCCTCCGAGATATCCTCGTTGTATCGCAGGATAGAATCGAACACGGTCATGCGCTGGAAGGCTTGGGAGAAGTCATAACTGGCGCCCTGGTACTCCACTGTTGTACTGCCGAGCACCGCTTCCGTCAACTTGCGCAGCATGTCCTCGGTGAGATCCATAGCGTCCTGGTAATCCGCGTAGGCCCAGTAGAATTCCAGCATGGTGAACTCGGGATTGTGACGGGTCGACAGTCCCTCGTTGCGGAAGCTGCGGTTGATCTCGAACACCTTCTCGAAACCCCCGACCACCAGCCGCTTCAGGTACAGTTCCGGCGCGATGCGCAGGTACATATCCTGGCTCAGGGCGTTGTGATGGGTGACGAAGGGCTTGGCGGCCGCACCGCCGGGAATCACCTGCATCATGGGAGTCTCCACTTCCATGAACCCAAGATCGCTCATGTAGTCACGGATAAACTCGATGATCTTTGACCGGGTACGAAACACCTCCCGCGATTCCGGGTTGACGATAAGGTCCACGTAACGCTGGCGATAGCGCAACTCCTGGTCTGCCAGACCGTGGTACTTGTCAGGCAGGGGGCGCAGGGCCTTGGTCAGCAGACGTGCCTCCTCCATGTTGATGTAGAGGTCACCCTTGCCGGACTTGTGCAGGGGTCCCCGGCCGGCGACGATATCGCCAAGGTCCCAGCCCTTTATCTCCGCCAGTGTGGACTCGCCCAATCCCTTGCGGTTAATGTAGAGCTGAATCTGGTCGGAACCATCCTGGATCAAAAGGAAAGCGCCGCGATTGCGCACCAGCCGTCCCGCCACCGCAAACTCGCGGTTGGCCTCCTCCAGTGCTTCCTTGGAGTGATCTCCGTACTCAGCCTGCAAGTCGCCGGCCACGGCGCTGCGGCGAAAATCATTGGGGAAGGGATTACGCTGTTGTCTCAGCTCCGCGAGCTTGTGGCGTCGCTCGGCAATCAGCTTGTTCTCGTCATGCGGCGCTTCCGCCGCCTTGTCGTGCTCGCTCATTTGCTCTCTCTTAAAGGCCGCTCTTCAGTGAGGCCTCGATAAACTGGTCGATGCTGCCGTCGAGCACCGCCTGGGTGTTGCTGGTTTCGACACCGGTGCGCAGGTCCTTGACCCTGGAGTCGTCCAGCACGTATGAGCGTATCTGGCTGCCCCAGCCGATATCCGCCTTGTTGTCCTCCATCGCCTGTTTTTCTTCGCTGCGCTTTAGCACTTCCATCTCATACAGCTTGGCCCGCAGCAGTTTCATCGCATTGTCCCTGTTCTGGTGCTGCGAACGCTCGGTCTGGCACTGAACGACAATGCCGCTGGGGTTGTGAGTGAGGCGCACCGCGGAGTCGGTCTTGTTCACGTGCTGGCCGCCCGCGCCACTTGCGCGGTAGGTATCCACCCGCAAGTCCGCCGGGTTGATCTCAATTTCGATATTGTCGTCGATCTCCGGGGACACAAACACAGAGGAAAAGGAGGTATGCCGGCGGTTCCCCGAATCGAAAGGGGACTTGCGCACCAGCCTATGCACCCCGGTCTCGGTGCGCAGCCAGCCGAACGCGTACTCGCCCTCGAATTTGATGGTGGCGCTCTTGATGCCAGCCACTTCCCCGGCGGAACACTCGATCAATTCGGTTTTGAAGCCCTTCGCCTCTCCCCAACGGAGGTACATGCGCAACATCATCTCGGCCCAGTCCTGGGCCTCGGTACCGCCGGAACCCGCCTGGATGTCCAGAAAGGCGTTGTTGGGGTCCATCTCTCCGCTGAACATGCGGCGGAATTCAAGCTGTTCGAGTAGTTTCACCAGGCCATCAATCTCGCCCTCGATCTCCTCGACGGTGTCCTCGTCGTCCTCCGCCGCGGCCATTTCCAGCAGGTCCGCGGCATCGGCCGCGCCGGTATCAAGCTTCTCTACGGTGTGGACGATGCCTTCCAGGGAGGCCCGTTCGCGGCCCAGATCCTGGGCCCGGCCCGGGTCGTCCCAGACACTGGGTTCGGCCAGTTCCAGCTCTACCTCTGCGAGGCGCTCCTTGCGATGATCGAAGTCAAAGATACCCCCTAAGCACGCCGGTGCGCGCCTCGATGTCTTTCAGTTTGGTGAGCAGCGGGTTTATCTCGAGCATCTTCCTGGCCAGTTTCGTGAAAAGCCGCGCATTTTACCCCAGGCGGGGTTGGGATGGAATTCTCAAAACTGGTTGAGCAACCCGCCAATCAACATCACCTGCGGTACCGTTACCAGCGGCAGGAACAGGGCGATCTTCCAGGACCGGGTGGTATCGCGGATAGACATGACCTCGGTATAGTCGGTGGCCACACCGGCCATCAGGAAGGTGAAGCTGTTGCCCGGCGCACCGGCGCGATTCATCAGGTCCGCGGCAATCGGGGTAGAACCCTCGGAGCACACCTCGATCACCGTGGTGGCCAGCAGGGTCAACCACAGACCACCCATGGTCGCACCGAACCAGGTGGCGAAGGCCTCCTCGGGCACCAGGGCGCGGATCAATCCCGCCAGGATCAGGCCGAACATGGACCAGCGAATCACTACCCTGGAGCCGGCAAAGCCCTCACGCAGCAAGTTGGCCGACCCGGAGAGGGAAAATCGGATGGATTGCCTGAACTCACCCCACAACAACCCCAGGGGTTGGCGCTCCCCCAGTTCATCCTGCCAGGGGTTGGCAGGCAGTTGGCCGCGGCGCACCAGGCCGTCGAAGATCCAACCGGTGATAACGCCGATCACCAGTGACAGCAGGATAAACATCAGGGTCCAGCCGACCCCGATCAGGCCAAACAGGATCAGGGTCAGGGAAAAGGAATTCCAGGGGCTGGCGAGCAGGAAAGCCATCACCTGGCCCACGCTGGCACCGCGCTCATAGAGCTTCATGCCCACGGCCAGGATGCCGTGGCTGCACAGGTCCAGGAACACCCCGGCAAAGGTCGCGCGAAACAGCCCGTTGACACCACCGTCCCGGCCCAACAGGCCCATGACCAGGTCCCGGGGCACCCTGCCCAGGATGCCCACAAACACCACACCCAGGGCCAGGCCCCACCACATGCTGTTGAATAATTCGAAAATACCGCCGGTAAACACCCCCACCACCGAATCGTGCCGATGGTGCATGAAGGCGCCCACTGGATAGGCGACAGCCACAATCAGCAGGCACGTCCAGAAAAAATAATCCCGCCGGACGGGGGTCTCACTGCAGCTGTCTGCTTCACTGTCTGCGGGACTGTGGCAACTGCCGGCACCTGGCGCCACGGGCGCAGCGGGCTGCTCGTGGCAACTATTGCTTGGGGCAACGGTGGTTTTATGGTGCTCGCACTCACTCACGCCACGCCCTCCCGGGTTGCGGACAGGTCTTCCAGGATGGCGCAGTCGGGCCCTTCATCCCCGCGGCAGCGGTCGGCCATCTCCTGCAGCACCTGCTGCATGGCCATCAGCTGTTCGATCCTCTGCTGCAACTGCTGGCTTTTCTCCAGCACCAACTCCCGGGCATGGCGGCTCTGCCGGGAGCGATCCCGCTGCAGTTCCAACAGCTGCCGGCACTCGTCCAGGTCAAAACCCACTTCCCGCGCTCGCGCCAGGAACTTGAGCTCTTCCAGGGCCCTGCCATCGTACTGCCGATACCCGTTCTCTCCCCGCGCCGCGGGATCGATCAACCCGATATCCTCGTAATAGCGAATGGTCTTGGCGCTCAATCCACTTATGCGCCCTGCCTCTGAGATATTCATCTGTCTCTCCGCTTGTTCATACCTCCAATCTAAACCTTCCAGCGGCTGGAAGGTCAAGCTTTTGTTTCTTCTGTTTTTCGTGGGTGTTTGGGGGCAGCCCTTACGGGCTGCTGCGTCGCTTGGCGGGCTGAGGTTTCGTTTTCTACATT
>JAACFI010000336.1 GCA_009937575.1 Haliea sp. | reverse complement strand
CGGTAAACATGATCCCGCGGGTGCTCAACGCGGCCCCGGGCCTTTATTCCATGGCGGACCTGCCGGTGCCGGCAGCGATGCTGGGGGACGCCCGCCAGTTTCTGCGGGGAGAGTCCTAGTGGAAGGGGCAGGCGCGCGGTAGCAGGCACGCGCTTTGCTTTCCATTACCTCGGGTATGAAGCTTACTTGTCGTCCAGCGCTTTCAACTGATCCACGGTGCCGGTGCTTACCGGGTGGAATTCACCCAACCCGCAAGCTACCCCCGGACGTAAACTGCCACCAAAGTTGTCCAGCACCCTGATGGTGTCGACATTGCACAGTGTGTTAGTCGTGTTCTTGTACATGAATGCCTGACGAGATCGAAGTCCCGGGCACCGATGAGGTAAGCGGTTGACATAGATGTCCCCGCCGCTCATGTAGAAAACAATGGTGCGATCATTGATAACTTCCGTACGGTCGATCCGGTTCATGTTGACGCAGCGTTCCGTCTCGCCCAGCAGAATATCGATGGCGCTTGGGCCCGAATCAGGCTCAGCCTCCTCCGCCAAAGTCTGGGAGAATAAACCTGTCATGGCCAGGGCCACGGCTGTCAGTCTGGTAACACTCTTGTGCATGGTGAGCGCTCTTGGTAATTATCACGAAGGCTAGAACCTACCGCCCGCCTGTTTGATTCTATACGATCAAACGCCCCGGTTTAATTCTCGCCCCTCCGCGTCCGGGTGATACAGGCCATAGAGCTCGGGAAGAAAACTGGCCAGGTGATTCATCTCCATCGCGCAGTGCACCAGCATGTCCTGTCCAAGGTTACGGGGCATTGCCATGCGCTGGAACCAGGGCGAGCGAAGCAGCCAGTTCCGAGGGTCGCCCCCGCGGCTGCCGGAGATTTCCGGGCGACCCAGCCAGAAGCGGCTGCGCATTTCGGCGCCATCTTCCAGCTCGCGAATCTGGTGGATGATCCAGCCGACAGTGATGGGGGCTCGCTGAAGGTCTACGCGGCCGCACACCAGCGCCGTGGTGCCACCGGAGCTGAGATCTGCTTTCTCACCGAAGAGCCTCCTCGGGTCGAGGAAGGTGATGGTAATGCTGTCCAGATGATTTCCGATGTACTCGGTGACGTAATGGGTTGTCATGTACTTTTCACGATCGGACAAGGTCGGATCGTCACCGCGCATCTCTCTGGTGCCGTTATCGACATGGGCGCGGGGGTGCCAGAGCTTGTAGCGCTGAGCTTCCATGTAGTGCCAGCCCATCCACCACTCGAACATGGCGCCCGTGGCTCCAGGCATTTCCGTAAGTACGGCCACGAAGATCTGGCTGTTCTTTAGCCGGGTATAACCGTTCTCGAGGGGCAGATAGCCGGGGTTGAGCAGTTCGCCGGCGTCGCCCAGCCCAAACGCAAGTTCCTGGGCTTCTTCGCCGCGTAGCAGGGCCTCGGTCACGTGGGACGGCATCGGCGACATTTCGGGCTGCCAGAACTTTGCGTAAGGCTTATCGTCCAGGTCACCCGGACGCATGCCCAGATAGGCACTGTCAGTCATAAGGCAAGCTCAGCTGAGTTATGGTGGAGATCATGCTGATATCCCGTCCAGCAATGCACTCGCCTCGGTATCGGAAATTCCCAGGTTTTGCAGTAGAAAGCTGCTCCAGATCAGGCTGTCGGCCTCCTGGCTGTTCCTGCGAATGGATGTCACCACCAGCCCCACGAATCCCCAGGCAACGATTGGCTCAAGAGATTCCGGGAGCAGCGATGGTTGCAGGCGCCCGGCCACCACCCCGTTGGCGAGATGGGCCAGTAGATGGTCCCGCTGACTCTCGGCAACCGCGTCGCTGAGGATGCGCGGGTAGTCGATCAACTGCGCCGTGATCGGATCCAGGGCAATCAGTCGGAACATGTTTGACGCGAGTTTCGCAATAACCAGTGCGTGATCCCACTCGCCTGAACTGTCGTCCGGGGGAGGGAGGTTCAGGGATTGCTCCAGTTCCTCAGCATGGTCGGTATAACGCTTCTTGGCAGCTGCCAGGACGCACTCCTGTTTACTGGCGAAGTGGTTGTAGAAAGTGCGTCGGCCAACATCCGCGAGTTCCGTGATCTCGTCGATCATTACGTCCTCGTAGCCCTTTTCGAGCACCAGTTCGCTGGCAGCTTCCATGAGTATCGTCTTTGTCCGGTTTTTTCTTCGATCCATGCGATTCGGCCTGTCAGGCATTGTGCTGCGCATAAAGTCCTCGAGATTTCGATGCTTGAAAGGTTTTCGCCACGCAACCAGCGGGTTATGAGATCAGCGTAACATATAATGCACATATGAGAAATATTGCTCAAATAAGCAATATTGCACACATGGGTAATTGCTCTGTATGATCCCCTCGAAAGACAACATCTGTTGGACCAACGGGAACGTGGGGTTAACCGGCGTCTCTTATCTGGTGATCCCTGACCGGGAACATAAAACTGAAACTGTGGGTTTATACAAGCGAAGGAGCGCCACCCGATATCCCCCGGTGAGGCGAAGTCGGCGGCCTTGCCAGCTCCCATCGCTGGGATAGAATGACACATCCCCACCAGGCTAAGGCTCGCGGCATGCGCAACTCCCAGGCAGATATTCTTGATCGGGCAAAACTATTGCGGGAGGAGCTACTGGAGCCAAATGCATCGCGTTGGGAGAGTGAGCAACGCCAGCCCGTAGAAGACTTACGTCTCGCCATCGACAAGGGCTTTGCCGGACTTGACCTGAGTCCTGAATTTGGAGGCCTCGGTATGTCCTTCACTGAAAAGCTCAGGGTATGTGAGGAACTCGCAAAGGGATGCTTTGCCTTCACATTCTCCCTGATCAATACGGGGAATATCGCTGCAAAGATGGCCGAGAGCCACAGTCCGCTGCATCGCAGGCATATTCCGGCCTTGATAAGTGGAGAGATATTTGGCGCTACGGCGCTTACAGAGCCGGGGGCGGGAAGTGACTTCGCCGCCATCAAAACCCAGGCCACGGAAACGCATGGTGGTTGGCTGCTCAATGGTAGTAAAGCCTGGATTACCAATGCTGAGATAGCTGACCTGTTTGTGACCTATGTCCAAACCGACCCCGGGAAGGGCTGGAAGGGGATTGCCTGTTTTGTGGTTGACGCGCGTAAAAAGGGTTTCAGGCGCGGAGAGATCTACAACATTATGGGCGGCCGGGCGATCGGGGCCGGTGAGTTTCACCTGCAGAATTATTTTGTCAGTGAGGAGGATTTACTCGCCCCTCCGATTGAGGCTTTCAAGAAAGCCATGGAACTGATCAATGGTGCACGCGCCTATGTGGCAGCCATGTGCTGCGGAATCATGCAATCCAGCCTCGACCATGCGCTCACCTACGGCGCCGGGCGCGAATCCTTCGGTCGGCCCGTAATTGACCATCAGGGACTCCGGTGGTCTTTAGTTGACGTGGCTACTGATATCGAGGCACTGCGGGCGCTGACACGCCAGGCGGGAGAATGTATAGACAGGGGAGAGGATGCATGTTTTCCGGCTGCCTATGCTAAGAAATTCGCAGGTCGTGCGACCTTACCCGCTGTTACCGCCTGTATCCAGGCGATGGGGGCTAATGGCCTCAAGCGGCAATTCCCCCTGGGCCGCCATTTGGCGAGTGCCAAAATCGCCGCCTTTACCGATGGTTCAACGGAGATGATGAACGAGCGAATCGGCGCGGGCCTGGTCTCTGGAATTTAGCAGGTGATGAACCGCCCGATTGATTACAGCGCATAGCGGGTTAATTGACACACATCAAGCTTGTAAATTTGCTTATATCTTACTCTTGCCAATTATCTGTTTCCTGTCTTTTTTCTAGTGGGGGTGTTGATAAGTTAACTACAGCACCACGCAGAAATAGAGGATATTGACTAATGTCAAAAGCACGACTGATTGAGATAGCCAGGGAAAATATTGACTATGCGCGGTCGGGTACCATACCGCGGGCGGCGAACATCGGCCGCATTCCGGTGGAGCATTATTTCGATTCCAAGCGGTGGGAACGCGAATGCGATCGGGTATTCCATCGCATGCCCTTGGTATTGGCCACCACCAGTGAACTCCGGCAGGCAGGCGATTACAAGGCCCTGTCAGTCATGAATAAGCCGGTACTCATCTGCCGCACTGCCGAGGGTCAAATCAAGGCCTTTGAAAACAGTTGTGCCCACCGCGGCGCTCAGGTCGTAGCCGCCGGCAGGGGCAATGCCAAGCGCTTTGTTTGTCCTTACCATGCCTGGAGTTATGATAACCAGGGTGCACTCAAGCACGTGCTCTGCGAGGACGATTTCGGCGATGTCGAGAGGGGCAGCAATGGCCTGGTCGAATTACCCTGCCTGGAACGGGCCGGCCTGATCTGGGTGACGCTGGACTGCGATTCGAGTCTGTCCATAGAAAGTTTTCTTTGTGACTATGACGAGGTCCTGTCACACTTTGATCTTAGCAACTGGTACTTTTTCGATGACCGGGTACTCCGGGGGCCTAACTGGAAAATTGCCTACGACGGTTATCTCGACTTCTATCATATCCCGGTTCTGCACAGGAATACCTTTGGCGCGGATACTCCCCCCCAGGCAGTATATTACCAGTGGGGTCCACACCAACGCGTGAGTTCTCCGGAAACCATTGCGGCAATTGTCGGTGATCGGCACGAAAATGACTGGCCGATGGAAGCATTATTGGCCGGCGTCTGGACAATCTTCCCTCACGTCAGTATCGCTTGCTTCGCCGGTCTCGATGCGGTTGAGGAAGATAGCTACCAGGCGGTGATGGT
>JAACFI010000335.1 GCA_009937575.1 Haliea sp. | reverse complement strand
CCCCGTCGGACTGCAGCGAGTTGTTATCCAGATCTACGATGCGCTTATTGCCACTCCCAATCTTCTCCCCTGATCGGCTCCGGGGAACTCGGGCCAAGCTGATCCAAGAACGTTGAAGCAATAGTGTTCCCCATTTCCTGATCACCGCCTTGGATTTCAGCCCCGATCTTGTGTGCAAGTGCCCGAGGCAAAGAAAGCACACTAGAAAGGACCAGCCTGCGCTGTTCCTCCAAGTATCTTCGTGCTTGTTCGAACGGCAGCCCCTCTCTTGTGGAGGGAAGCAGCCCTTCTATACAGCCACAAATGACGACAAGGTCTGCGGTAAGTCCCTTTGACTTGTGCAGGCTCATTATCCTGACGTACCCGACATCCCGTGGCAGCTGGGGTTGAGTGATACTCTCACGCAGCGATTCTAGGACGGCTTCCAGGGACTCTTGGTCCAGGTTGTCCTCAATGGTTTGGCGGAAGGATTCAGCCCAGTCCGCGTTCAGCCGATGGTTGGAGCTTCTGTCTTTTTACTCCACTTTGACCTCGATGGATTTCGGTTTTGCCTCTTCAGTCTTTTGAATCTGGAGATTCAGCACGCCATCCTTGAACGAAGCGCTAATTTTAGTTTCATCGACATTGTCAGGCAACGTAAAGCTACGGGTGAAGCTCCCGTAGTGTCGCTCGACTCGATGGAACCTTTTCCCTTTCTCTTCTTTTTCCTGTTTTCTCTCTCCCTGAATCGTCAGGACACCATTGTGTACAGTAACTTTGACATCCTCCTTATTGACCTCGGGAATCTCCGCCTTGATCTCGAATGCTTTGTCGGTCTCAGCGATGTCTACCCGAGGAGCCCAGTCGCCTGTTGCGATGACCTCTTGGCTTCCAGCCCTAGGTTGCCCCACCGCTCTCGTGTAGCGGTCGAGCATATCCTGCATCTCTCGCTCCGGATCCCGTCTTACTAGTGGCATTATGCACCTCCTTCTTTGCGGGATTTAGTTTACCCCAATGGACAGTCCCGCATTCAGACCACCAGGGTTTTGGTTGTTCTCTCTGTAACTCCAACCTTAAATTATACGGCGTATTATCCGCTTTATAATGCGGAAAGTCTCATAACCCAATCGTAAATTGCAAAAGACGACAGATATTTATCGCATGGCTCTCACGATATTGAAAGCGAGAAATACTGAAACCAACATCAGCTCTGGTCACACCCTAGAATGCCCTCAGAGATTTTTGCATGAAAAGGGCTATTGCAAAACTAAAGATTACATCCCTTAATCCACACTTTCAGGTTTAAAGCTCCTAGCACAAAATAGGGTGGCAGGTAATTCAGAGACGAAGTGTGGAGTAGTTAGTTAAAATTCTCGATGTTTTCACTAAGGTTTCAACCAATAACACTCAAGGCTAATTTTCCGACTGGGATCGAAATTTTATTCGAATGCCAACCGAACTGAGATAAAGACACGAGAGGCATACCTTCTCGAGACCTTCCCTTTGTTCTTCGACAAGCCGTGAGCGTTCGATCCCGTTTGTCGTTTCTTCTAACGCTGCTTCATAATACCCATTTTTCCATAAGGCTTCAGCTTTTCAAGCAGCAGGGGCAATACGGTAAAATTGGCAACCAAGGCGATAAGCATCGCGAAGGCAGTGAGCAGTCCAAAATAGATGGTGGGGATGAATTCGGAGAGGGCCAGAACAGAAAAACCAATCGTGATGGTAACTGTAGTGTAATACATAGCCCGGCCGATGCTGCCGTGCGAACGGCGCACCGCGGCTTGGTAGTCCCAGTCCACAGCCAGTTCCTCGCCAAAGCGATGCACGTAGTGAATGGTATCGTCCACTCCGATGCCGATGCTGATGGCCGCGATGGTGATGGTCATGATATCTAAGGGGATATTCAGTCCGCCCATCAGGCCCAACACCAGCGGCACGGCAATCAGGTTCGGCACGAGGGCGATTAAGGCCAGCCTCACCGAGCGAAAAAGCAGGACGAACATCAGGAGAATGGCCAGGAACACCGCTCCCAGGGTCAGAATCTGGGACCGAAAAAGGCTCTGTAGCATATTGTTGTAGAGCACCAACATACCAGTCAGATGGACCTGGCTGGGCGCCAGCCCCAACTCTCCAGTTAGGTGCTGGCGGATCTTCTCCAACAGGGCCTGACGCCTGAGATTTACATCCGATTCATACACCCGCAACGCAAAGCGAAGCTGATTGCCATCTGCCGAGAGATATGGCGAAATCAAGACCCGCTTGACATCATCGGGAAGGCGCTTGTAAAGAACTGCCAGAGAAAAATTATCCGGCAGTTGGCCGCCATTGATCTGCTTCAGCACTTCCATGGTGGAAGAGAGGGAGAGGACCTTGCCGACCTCATCGAGCCCATGCAGGTATCGGTGGATGTCGCCAACCTCGTCTACTTTGAAGATGTTGAACCAGTAACTGGTTCCGGTGATCCCCGCCTCTCCCTGGACGTCGGCGTCATCCCAAAATTCGTCATCCCCTTCCTTGCCTGCGGATTCCTGTTCATTTTCCAGAAAATCGGCCGGGGCGTCGATCACAACATCCAGGGGCGTAGTGCCGCCCAGTTTCCGGTCGATTAGATTCATGCCCTGGTAGATCTCCGTGGACTCCTTGAAGTTGTCGATGAAGCGGTTCTCCACCGTAAGTCTGGAAATGCCCAGGACGCCGAAGGCCATCGCTAGCGTCGCTGCCCCCAGCACCAGGTTGCCGTGGCGCTCGATCAGACGTGGGAATAAAGCGGTTATCACGCCGGTTAAATCCCGCTGGTTGTGTGGGGTTCCGGGCTTGAGTAGCATGAGTGCGGCGGGGAACAGGGTGAAGGTGAAAACCAAGGCCGCGGTCAGGCTGATGCCCATGATCCAGCCAAAATCGATCACTGGTCGGATGCCGCTGACCACCAGCGAGCCGAAGGCCACCATGGTGGTGATGACCATGTAGAAACAGGGGATGAACTTGCTGGAAACCGTCTCCCGGACCAGATAACGCTGCTCAGCATCGGGATTTTGAGTGTGCACCTCTCGGTAGCGAACGACGAGATGAATGGTCAGCGAGAGAACGAAGATCAGCAACAGGGCGAGGAAATTGGCTGACACCACCGTTATTTGCCACCCGGCAAGACCAAGGAAGCCCATCGTCGCCACGCCCGTGGCGAGAGCGGTGAGCAGGGGCAGAATGACCCAGCGCGGCTGGCGAAAGGCGATGATCAGAAGCAGTGTCAGAATGGCAATCACCGCCATGCCGAAAACCCTAACATCGTGGCGGACGAAATCCATCATGTCGGCCACTATCATGGGCACCCCTCCTAGGTGCAATTCGGCACGATCCCGGTATTGGTCCAGTATGGAACGGATAAGGGCGATATCCGCCTTCTCTTGCGCGATTAGATTGGCGCTGTAACGCCTGAACTCATCGGACAAACGTTCGAGTTCCTGCAATTCCTCAGTTGTCAGCTCGGCCTCGAGCTCTCTCTCGCGCAAGGCATCTCGGCTCTTGCGTAGGTGCTCATATTTAGGGTCGCGGCGAAAATTCACTTGCAGCGCTGTAGTATCGCCCTCCGCGCCCACCAAGCGGTTGCGATAGAGCGGGCTCTCGCGCAGTTCCCGTTCTGCCAAGGCGAGGTTTGTGTCCGGGTCCGCCAAGGTACGTATGCGCTGTTCGAGCTCCGACAGCGACATTGGTGGGCTCTGGACCAGGGGTACGTCCAGGATGCTGATTACCGATTCAACTCGCTCGATGGCGGCCAAGCTATCGCGCAACTCGCGCAGATCATCCAGGGTTTCTGTTTCGAACAATCTCTTCCGCGGTGTGTAGGTGACGATCAGATAGTCGTCGGATCCGTAGCGGGCACGGATGGAGCGGTAGTATCGCAGGTCTTGATCATTTTCCAGAGCCAGCGAATCGGCAGAGATGTCGATCTTGAGGTCCGGAATAAACCAGCCGAAAAAACCGGTGATCAGGAGCACCAGTAGTAGGGTTGCTAGCGGTTTTCCAAGGACCAGTCGGTCGTATAGCGATAACGGCAATATTTTCATGAGAGGTTCTTGTAACCCGTTAAAAAGAGAATGAGTTTTAGTGATAAGAACTCGCTTTTAGGTATAATAAATATGACATGCAAATTCCTTGGGTGTCAACGCTACAGAGCTACGATAAACGCATGGTAGCTGTAGGCCTCCCATTTCATGAACCGCGAGTGCACGACGCAATAGACGGGCATGAGATACTCATTGACGGCTACCAATGCGCCTTTTGACCTTAATTCCGGCAGAGGTATTCTTTGCCGACCCTCCCCTGTCTTCAAATCAGTAGAAATGATCATCTACTGGGTATTGAGGATATTTGTGGAAATATTCCCCAGAGGATGGGATTTACGGGAAACGATTGATCCTAAAATGCTATAGTGATGAACCATATGAAGACTCCTGCTAGCTCGGTGGGGCTTAGTAGGATCGAGTTATGTGAAGTTTCAGGAGACCAGTAGAATTTAGATCGTAATGGTGACCTAAACTCAACATCGGCAATTGCTTATATTACATCCCTTAATCCACACTTTCAACTTCTGAGGACTTGGTACAAAATGCTGGGGTAGAACCTTCCGGATGTGGGTTAAACATATCTTGCCAAGATATGAACTTCTACAAAAGTTTAAATATGATTAGGAGATCATAAGTTTTCGGTGGGATCTTAAACTAAAGATAAATAGCAGATACAGAAACCCGCCGTCTCAAGGAGAGAAATACAAGATCAAGTATCCACTTGGACAGAACTCGATGCAAAGCACGCGCGCTG
>JAACFI010000334.1 GCA_009937575.1 Haliea sp. | reverse complement strand
TACGTGGGGGTGGTGCCAAGGATGGATGGCGGTGAAGTACCGGAAAAATCGGGTACCATCGGGCCCCGCAAAAAAAAGCCCCCGACAAGTCGGGGGCTATCGGGATCAGCTACGCGATCAATGCGGATCGTGCACAATCTCCACCGCCGCGCTGCGTCCCTCGCCGTGGCAGATCTCGCACTGCTCCACCACCTCGCCTTCGTCGATGGCTTGCTGGGTGGTACTGAAGCTGCCGCCGTTCTCGGTCATATGGGCCGTGGCGACGGCATCGTCGTGACAGGATGAACATACTGCAGTAGCCGGTGTGGTTACCGTGTCATCTGTAGGATCCTGCACGTCCTCGCCCGTGTCATTGGACGTGCCCAGCACGCTGGAGGCCAGCGGCAGTTTGTAGCCATCTTCAGTGTGGCAGGCAGTACAGTTGGCCAGGTTGCCCGGGTAGTGGACGTGCTCCTCGTCGTAGACGTGCAGGTTGAAGGCCATAAAGCCGACCACCTGCAGGGCGTTCTCCCGTATTCCCGCGGCGTGGATGCCGTGCACCATGGTCTTGAAGTCGATGGACTCCTCGTCCTTGCCGTCCGTCGCCATGGCAGAGCCGCCGCTGTCAGGGTCCTTGCCCTGTTCGCGTACCCGGCGGTCGGTATTGCGGGGATTGTGGCAGCTTACGCAGCTGTCGATATTGTCCGCCCGGTTGTTGCCGTGCAGTACCAGGGTCTGGTGGCAATCCTGGCAGTTATCGATATCCACGACGGGCCTGCGTTCTACCGCTTCGCCGTCCGGTTCGTCGATGGAGAAGAACTCGACCTCATCACCCACCGGTACGCTATCGAGCTCACCGTCGCCATCAACGTCCTCTACCGGATGGCCCTCGACGGTGGCCACGCCGCTGCCGCTGGCGGGAATATTCGGCGCCTTGCTGCCATCGGGAATGGCCACTGGCATGGTGATCGTGTAACTGCCATCACCGTTGGGCGAGGCATCCGCCAGGGCGTCGGCCTGTACCTGGCTGGCGTTGTTGCCCTCGTTGCCGGCATTGTTGTAGTCGCCGGTATCCCAGGCTACGCCCACTGCCAGGCGGGCGCCCGAGCCGGTGAAGACCGGGTCGTTCATAATGTCGTAGTCTTCACCCGTAAGAGGATTGGTGATGCGGAAGGTGACCACGGCATTCTCGCCGGGCATGGTGTTTTCCACATTCTCGATCTCGGCCGCGTAGGCTTTGCGCGCTTCGTCCACCGGCACCACGTGGGCGCTCTGCGTCCAGCCGGAGGTGTGGCATTGCGCACAGTTCAGGTCATCCTCCTGTCCGCCTTGGTGCATGCTGAAATCCACATCGTCGTGACAACTGCCACAGGCCGCCTGGCTGGGCACTTCCGCCCAGTTGTCGCCCTCATTGGTGATCAGGATCTCCTCATCGCCGTTGTCGGTGTTAGTACCCATATGGCAGTTGCGACAGTTGCGAATGTCCTGAGGGTAGACCAGGGTGGAGTAGTCGTGTTCGCTGTCCCTGAAGCCGTAGATAGCGTAGGGCAGATTGGTCAGATTGGCGCCGTGGTGAATCTTGTGGATCATCACTTTCATATCCACGGTATTGGTGCTGTCCGCGTCGGTGCTCCCCGCATTGTGGCAGGTGACGCAGTACTCCACCTCGATGCGGCCGCCGCCGTGAATGGCCAGCGGGTCGTGGCAGCGGTTACAGTTTTCTGTGGCCGCGATCTGCATATTGGAGACGCTCCCGCCTGCCGGCACCCAGTCGTAGAACGGGTTGGCCTTGCCGGGGGCATTGTCGAACTGCATGGCGACCCGGTGGTTGCGGTCGGGCTCGTAGCTGAGGTCCAGTCCCTCCAATGCCGCCTGGTCCAGTTCATCCTGGGGCAGGTCGGTCAGGCTCTGTGCAAGATGATAACGGTAGTTCCCATCCCCGAGGTTTTGAAATTCTCCCTCGTCGCGCTCATAGGTCGCCTGCAGTCGGGGCTCGGTGCCGATGGCGGCGTCCCCTTCCGCCTGTGGGGTTTCGATACTGTTGATATAGGACTGCCAGGTGCCGGTCAGGTTGCCCAGCGGGCTGCCCTGCAGCTTGGCGATAGTGAAGCGTACGTCGTTGGATCCCAGGTCGATGATGGGGACATTGTTGCCGTCGGTGAGTAGCCACTCCACGATCGCCCGCTGGCTGCTGTCCAGCGTGACGCTTTTGATGGTAACGAACAGCTCTTCCGCCTCGGCATAGGGAGAAGGGTTGGTCTCAGGGAATTCCGGATCAGGTGGCGGCACCGAGCCCCCGGGCGGCGGCGGCCCCGGTTCCACACCTTTTGCACTGTTACCTCCACCACCGCCACCACAGGCGACGAGCAAGCCTACCAGGCCTGCCATTAACCAGATGCGCGTTTGAGTCAACATTGCTTCTCTCTCCCCGGGGTCTACTGCCAGCGGTAAATCACTGACGCGCCCAAATAATGAATATCTTCGTTAGGGTTCTGCTGGCCGAAGCTCAGCACTTTGCCGATGGTGTCGGCCTGGACGTCTTGCCAGGCCCAGTCGTCACTGTCGTAGTCGTAAAACTGGTAGTCCAGCCGCAGCGACAGGTTGTCCTGCATGTGCCATGTACCGCTGACCTCGACATGATGCAGCGTGGAGTCCACGTCGGGCAGGTCGGACACCACCAGGCTGCTGCCGGCCGGGGTGGAATAATCCTGCTCGCTGCGGGTATCCACATAGCTGTAGTCCAGGCTGAGTTCCACGTCGGCGGCGGGCAACCACTGGAGGTTCAGGCCGATGGTGCTGGCGACATCGGTGGCGTCCAGGTCCCAGTTCTGCAGCGGGTCGCTGGCCTGGGGCAGGGGCGGGTAGATCTCAAAGGCGTTCTTTTCCTGGCCGCCCCGGAAAGCGCGGCTGCTCTGCTCTCCCTCGTAGCGGTCATAGCCTGCGTAAAAAGTGCCCGACAGGGTCTCCGAAGGGCTATAGCTGGCACTGACATGCAGCCGACCCCACTCGGCACCGGTCAGCCCCAATTGGCTGGCATCGTAATCGTCGTCCTGCCACAGCAGGTTCAAATTGACGTTCCAGCGCTCACCGGGCAGCCAGCTCACGTCGAGCTTGGTCTCCAGGCGCTCCCGGTTGGCCATGTAATACTGCATTAGCTGCGGGTGGTTGATATAGCGCTGGTTGTCGGGGGTAGCGTTGATCAGCTCGGTATCCAGCAGTGCGTAGTAATTCTGGTCCCAGTGGTAGGTGTCCGCGGCGCGGTCGGCGAACTGCAGTTGCGCCCTGGCAGTGAAGCCGGGTGAGGGCTGGATGCGATAGCGCAGGGTGTAGCGGTCCTCCTCGGTTTCCTCCACGGCGGCGTTGCGGCGGTCCACGTCCTCGTATTCGTACTGGAAGCTCAGTTTGCTGCGCATGGGCAGGCGGTAATCCACCTCGAAGCCGGCGATCTGTGAGGTCAGGTCGTGGTTGGTGTTGTAAACGGTGGCTGCCGATTCGGGTTGGTCCGTGGCGTCCCCGCGCACGTACAGATAGCCGTCCCGGTCGGCATCGTAGTCCCGGTCGCGCAGCTTGTAGAAAATCTCCGCGTTCATCTTCGCCATGGGGCGCAGCATCAGGCGGGTTTTCAGGGTGCCGGTGGCGACCTCGCCGTCATAGTCGCTGTTGGGTACCGGTTCCGTGACCACCAGTGCGTCATTCACCGTGTAGTCGAGGAAGTTCTGGTCCTGTGAGGCGATGGCATAACTGCCATCGAACTGCAGGCGGGTTTTCGAGGAGAAGATGTAGTGACCGGTGAGGCGGCCGCTGAGCTGTTCGTTATCCGGCGCCAGGCCCAGCCCCCCCAGCCCCTCGGGATAGGCTACCCGGGATCCATATGAACTGTATGGGTTCTGCCAGGTCAGTACATCGTCATCATTATCGAAGTCCGAGTAGGCGAGCTGGCCATTGAGGTGCAGTTTGTCGCCGTCAAAGGACAGGCCCAGGTCAAATTCCGTGGTGGCGTAATCTACAGGCGAACGTAACAGCACCGCGTCGGCGGAAGCCCCGTTGATGTAGATGGGTGCGCCGATATCGCCATCGCCCTCTTTTTCCTCATAGGAGAGGTTGCTCTCCAGGCGCCAGCTGTCACTCAGCTTCATCTGGATGCCGGCGAACAGGCGGTCCCGGTCCAGTTCACGGTCGAAGCCCCGCAATGATGCATCCAGCGTCCCGAAATCTGAAGTGGTGATACCGCTGTCCCAGTCGCCGGGCAACTGCTGGTTCTGGCTCCCGCGGAAAGGTGTTTTCCCGCTGTCGTTGCGCACCTGCTGCTGTGAATCGAAGCCCAGCTCAATCCGTAAGCGATCGGGCCTGCCCCAGGTGACCTGCCCCTCCCGGGTGTCCAGCCCCATGTCCGACAGCGAAACCTGCCAGTATCTCTCCGCAGCATTGAAACTCTGCCACTGCAGGTTGCCGATCAGTGTAGCCTCGTCCTCGTTGAGGCCGTTGTACTGCCCAAACATGTAGCTGTCGTCATTGGCGTAGGCCGCTCCCACCTGTACCGAACCCGCATGATCGGTGTGCCGGCGCGGGGCCTGGGGCCGGTTCTCCAGCCCCAGCGGGGTATAGGGGGCCGCTTCCTCGGCCTCGGCAGTTTCCCCCGCCTGCTGGGCGAGTACACCACTGGCCGCCAGCACCAGGATGCTGGCGGCGGTCAACTGGAACGGTAGGGGACTGCGGCGTTTCATCGTGTCAAGCGCGCTCCCGACGGATGGTTGGAGCCGTGGATCTGGCTGTGGCAGTTGAGGCAGTTCTTGCCCAGTAGATTCTGGTTGGCCGTGCCG
>JAACFI010000059.1 GCA_009937575.1 Haliea sp. | reverse complement strand
CCTGAGGTTCGACATAGTCCGATCCTTTCAGCGCGTAAGGAATAAAGTGAAAAGTTGAAACCTGTTCATCTATCTAATCCCCAGCGCATCAGAAACTGTAGGAGACGTTGAAGTAAACATTGTCACGATCTGTGATCAGATGATTGTCACCCCCATCGAAGAAATTACTGTAGCCCACCTTGGTAATGAAATTATTCAGGTAAACGCCCTGGAATTCGATGTTAAAGGCGCTTGCGTCTTCCACCATGCCGGTTTCCAGGATGCTGCCGTCCAGGCCTCGCTGGAAGAACATCGGCACTTTGATATCCAGGCCCGACATCACATTGAGATAGGATAGTTCGAGGCGCAGGAAGATTGCAGAAGCATGGTCATCGTAGCGCAACTCGGCGCTGTCGTGACTGTCGATACTGGCGCCAGCAATTTCAAAGGTCAGGCTGGCATCGTCCCACAGCTTCGTAGGCTCCAGAACATAGGAGCCGCCGAGTTGGGCGGAAATCAGGTCACCCTCTTCCGGGTCGCCGTTCAAAAGCACTACCGGGACATCTTCTTTGTAGGAAATTTCGCCCTGCACATTGGTAATACCCCACACCGTGGTGAAGCTGGCCGCATAGCCCTTGATATCCTCGTAATATTGTATTTCGTAGTATTCGGGGAGGCCGGCAGCATTTGCGAACAATTGATACGCAGGCGCCTTATTGTGGGCGTTGACAAAATACAGGCCAAAGTCCGTGCCATTTTCCGTGACCCAGTGCAGGGCGGCGCCCCACTGGCCGTCATCGTCGGCCTTTTCCTCGTTGGCTTTGGGTACCTGGACGAGACGGGATTCGCCAATCGCTACCAGAAAGTTCTCGGCCCCGGGACCGAGGAAGTCGCGATCGCTGAAAAAACTACCCACACCGTTCAATTCGGTCTTGCGCCATTCGTATTGGTAATAGGCCTCTAAAGTAAGATTGGGCATTAGATCCAACTGCCCGTAGAGAGCCCCGCTGGGCAGCAGGATTTCCTTAACCTCAACACCTGGCGTGTTGCGGGCAATCAGGTCCGCTCGACTCTGCAGGCCGTTGATGCCCGGTGAAAACGTGGCCTCACCCCAGTTGATTACCTGGCTACCCAGGCGAACGTTGAACAAACGATCCCCCGGCAGTTCGCCGCTGGCGTAGGCGTAGTAATCCAGCATCTCCAGGCGGTCCCTGTGGGCATCTTCGGTCTCATCGGGGAACTCCTGGAATCCGGCATCTCCCGGCGGGAAAAGTTCGCCTGAGTTGTAGGTCTCGAAATCCTCCCGACTTTGGTCAGTGTCATCGTTATAGACGTCATCGTAGTAGCCCCTGCCGCGCAGGAAAACGCCGTAACTGCGCCACTGCAGGTCCATCTCGGAGACAAAGGAAACCTTGTTCTGTACCAGGCTGCGGTTGAAATTGTTGTTTCCGTCATTGGCGTTTATCAGAAGACTATAGCGGCTGCTGTCCTCAATCAGGTCGCCCGTGTTCTTGTAGGCGAACTTGTCATCGTCCTGCTTTGCGACCCGCCACTGGGCGGAGTAGGCAATATTGGTGTCCCAATCCAGTAACCACTCGCCGCCCTCACCGAATTCGAAAGACAGGGCGCCGGCGTTGGAGGCGCCAACCATAAATACCGCAGTTCCGACGGCCTGTACCATCCTATTGTATCGCTGCATGTTGCGTTGCGTCATCAGATAATCCCCCTCGCGTTCTTCACGTCTCTTTCAAGTGCTGTACCTTACGCCGTCGACGGCTGTGCCCGACGTTTTCGCCCTTTTCTCGCCAATTTCTCGGGCTTTACCAGGTAGTGAGCCAGCGCCGGCAACAGCCACAGGGCGCCCACCATGTTCCACAGGAACATGAAGGTCAGCAGCATGCCCATGTCCGCCTGGAACTTGATCGGCGACCAGATCCAGGTGGCCACCCCGATCGCCAGCATCGCGCCGGTAAGACCGACAGCTGCACCCGTGCTGCGCAGTGTATTGAAGTATGCTTCCTGTATGCTCATGTTGCGCCGCAGGTAGTACGCCAGTTTGCTGTAGATATAGATTCCGTAGTCCACCCCTACACCGACACCAAGGGCGATAACCGGCAGCGTGGCGACCTTGACGCCGATTTCCAGGTAGGCCATCAGGGCCTGGCACAGGAAGGAGGTGAGCGCCAGTGGCACGACGATACACACCACCGCGCGCCAGGAGGCGAAACTGACGAATACCAGCGCGCAGACGGCTGCGTAGATCAACACCATCATCTTGTTCTGGGCACTGGCAATCTCATCGTTGGTGGCGGCCTCGATACCCGCGTTACCAGCCGCCAGGGCGAAGTTAATATTTTCCTGGGGATTCGCCTCGATAAACGCCTGGGCAGCATTGACCACCCGTTGCAGGGTTTCTGCCTTGTGGTCGTCCAGGAACAGGGCCACGGGCAGCAGGCTGCAGCGGGTATTCATCAGGGAAGTGGGCATGGTGTTGAAGGTGGTTCCCAACAGGCGCTGGTTGCGGCTCACCGTCGCCCATTTGAGGCTGCCCTCGTTATACCCGGAGGCCACGAGTTTGGAAATCTTGACCGCCGACATGGAGGAATTGACACCGGGCACGTTTTCCATATGCCAGGTGAAGCGGTCGACCAGGTCGACATTGCGGTGCACGGCACACTGCTGCTCGTCCGTTTCCACCATGATGACCATGATGTCTGAACTGGTGGCGTAATTGTCGGTAATGAACTGGTTATCCAGGTTATAGCGGGAATCCGGGTGCAACTCGGGGGCGCCAGGGTCCAGGTCGCCGATCTGCAGGTTCCTGCCACCGTAGATACCCAGTGCAAATCCCAGCACGGCCAGTACGATGGAAACCCGTGCGACCCTGGCACTGGCCAGCAGGGAGAGCTTGTTGGCCGCGACAATCCGGGATTCGTCGGACAGTTTGCGTCGCAGGTTTTCCACCGCGGTTTTACCGGTACTGAAATAGGATACCAGTATAGGTAGCAGGACCAGGTTGGTCAGGATAATAACCGCCACACCAACACTGGCCGCTATACCGAGATCCTTGATCACCTGGATGGGTATCAGCACCATGGTGGTAAAACCGACCGCATCGGAGATCAGCGCGATCAGGCCCGGGATATAGAGTACGCGAAAAGCCCCCTGCGCTGCTTCCAGGCGATGCTTGCCCGCGGTCAACTCGACCATGATGGCGTTGATCATCTGCACCCCGTGGCTCACCCCGATCGCGAATACCAGGAACGGGATGAGTATCGAATAGGCGTTCAGTCCATAACCCAGGGTCGTCAACAGCCCCAGTTGCCAGATCACGGCGATAATGGAACAGAACAGCACCGTCAGCGTGCCGCGAACGCTTCGCGTGTAGATAAACAGCAACATGGCGGTGACTACCAGTGCGATACCAGCGAAAATAAAAATCGCTATGATGCCGTCCAGCAGGTCCCCGACAATCTTGGCGAATCCTATAATATGGATCTTGACACCCGGCATCCCGTTTTCGTCCACGGAAAGCGCCTGGTATTTCTCTCGTACGTCCCTTTCCAGGCGCTGGGACAGGTCCCAGTAATCCAGAGGCTGCCCGCTGGCCGGATCGATGTCGATAAGCGGCGCCTGCACGATGCTCGAGCGATAGTTGTCCGCAACCAGTCTGCCAACCTCGCCGGAGCGCAGGATGTTCTGCCGCAACTGCCCCATGGCCCGTTCGGAGCCGTCGTAGTGCGCGTCGATCACCTTATCGCCCTCGAAGCCCTCTTCCGTCACTTCGATCCAGCGCACATTGGGGGTCCACAGGGAGCGCATGCGGTTGCGGTCCACCCCGGGGAGATAAAACACCTCATCGTTGATCTTCTGCAGGAGATCCAGGTACTCGGCGTCGAAAATGTCCCCGCGGGTGTGTTCCACCGCCACCTGGATGGTCGTGCCCGCTGCACCGAGATCACCGCGGTGTTTCATAAAAGACTTGATGAAAGGATGTTCCATGGGGATCATCTTTTCGAAACTGGCATCGGGTCGCAGGCCGGCGGTCTGGTAGGCAAAAAACAGGGTACCCAGCAGAAACAGTACCAGCAGCAGCGGGCGATTGGAGAAAATAATCCTCTCCAGGCCCGGTTCTGCCTCGCCGAACTGGTAGGTATGCAGGTGGCTTCCGGCTTCTGTCTGCTGCTCACTCATAGAGCTCTTTCACCTCCCTGAGTTTGATGCCTCCCTGTCCCGCGAGTACCAGCCGGTCCCCCGCGAACAGGGCAGTCACCAGGCTGAGCCGGTCCTCCAGCCTGGTAACGCGAAAGCTTTCACCGCCATCCTCACTGACCAACAGGGTACCGACGCTGCCCACCAGGACGACTCTGCCAGCGGCATCGGCATCACCGCCGGCAAGAGTGGCGTTATTGTCGCTGGCGACAGGTTCCCAACTCTCGCCAAAATCCCCGGAGCGATACAGATTACCCCGAAGTCCGTAGATCAGCAGACTGTCCTTGTGCTCGCTATAGAGAGTCCCGAACCAGCTGCCCTCGTAGAAAGGTTCCAGGGTTTCCCAGTTCTCCCCTCCGTCGAGTGAACGGAACATGATGCCCCCCTCACCCGCAATGAAAACGCGCCCCCGACTATCACCGGTGATCGCGTTCAGGTGGAATTCGTCAGGATTGCCGATCTGGCGATCCGCGTTGATCCAGGTCTGACCCCCGTTCCGGGTTTCCAGGAACGCGCCGAAGGCACCGACCGCCCAACCCCGATCTTCATTAAGGAACCAGACGTCCATCAGGGGAGAGGTGAACACCCCCTCCTCCAGTGCAAGATCTGCGTCTTCCAGGTCGAGCTGCGCATCCTCCAGCTGCAACTCCAACTCTGCGCGCTCATCCCCGGTAGCCTCCGCCAGGGCGGTTTCCAGTCGCCCCACCTCGCTGTAGGCCAGTTCGCGCTGTTCCAGATTGGTCTGTTGCTGGGCGGCCAGGCCGTCTCGTTGCACGCGCCAGTTGGCACCGCCGTCGTCACTGACCAGGATCAGTCCATCGTGGCCCACGGCCCAGCCCTTTTTATCATCGACAAAGTGTATGCCGGTCAGCATCTGGGTGGTGGGAACGCGCGATTGCTGCCAGTTTTCGCCGCGGTCATCAGAATACAGGATATGCCCGTATTCCCCTGCAACCAGGATCCGCTCACCTGCCGCTGACAGATCCAGCAACAGGGAACGAGGGGCCAGTGGCATCTCGGGCGCGTAGTAGGTCGCCGCGATGGCGACACGGGCGCCGGCGGTACTCATCAGGGCAATCACAATTGCACTTACTGCAATAACCAATCTATGCATCAGTATGTATTCAGTTATGGTTATCTTCACGGCCGCCGCCTGAGAATCGGCATCACTACCCTTATCATGCCAAGAGGAAGCGTCTTACTACTTGATCAAGGTCAAGCAATTAGCGAAGCCGAACCCGGTAGTTCGTCGCCGTCAAATATACCCTTCAGCCATCTGCTTCACCGCATGGTCGCAGGCGCGGGCGGTAAAAGCCATATAGGTCAGGGAAGGATTCACACAGGACGACGAGGTCATGAAGGAGCCATCTGTGACGAACAGGTTGGGAACATCGTGGGCCTGATTGTACTTGTTCAACACCGACTGGGCCGGGTCGTCGCCCATGCGTGCCGTGCCCATCTCGTGTATGCCTTCTCCGGGTAGCGACATGCCTTCCTCGTCACCAATGATGAGGGCCGCGCCGGCGGCTTTCAGAATGCGATCGGCCTGCTTTGCCGCGTCATCGCGCAGCTTGACTTCGTTCTCGCTCCACTGCATGTCAAAGGCCACCTGGGGCATGCCGTAACGATCCACTTTGTCACTCAGGTACATGCGGTTAGACTCGCGCGGCAGACACTCGGTGAACCCCGACAAGACGAAGATCCACGGTCCGGGCTTACGCAGGTCATCTTTGAGATCTGCACCAAATCCTTTGGCGTTCATGCCTACCTGCCAGTCCATGCGCAGGGTAAAAGTCTGGAAACCATAGCCACGCAGGAAGTCTGCGTCCTCATCCTGGCCCTCCAGGTTCCTGAAGCGCGGTATATAGAGGCCCGTCGGGCGGTTGCCGAAGTAATAGCTATCCATGTTGTCCAGGAACACTCCCGTGCCACTGATGCCCAGGGTATGGTCCATCAGGTAGTGGCCCAGCACTCCGCTGGAGTTTGCCAGGCCGGCGGGAAACTGTTCACTGACCGAGTTCATCAGCAACTGTGTGCTGCCCACAGTAGAAGCACAGAGGAAAAATATCCTCGCGCTGTACGTCAGGTGCTCGCCGCTGACCGTGTCGATAGCGTGAACTCTCGAGATCCTGCCTGTCACCGGGTTATATTCGAGACGCTCCACCAGGCTATTCGTCTTCAATGTCAGGTTACCCGTGGCCCGGGCAGCGGGCAGCGTGGAGCTTTGGGAACTGAAGTAGCTTCCGGTAGAGCAGCCGCGATGACAGGGCCCGCAGTAGTGGCAGGCCGCCCTGCCGGGGAGGTCTTCGGTCAGGACGGCTACCCGCCCGTTGGTCAGGGTGATATCCGGCGCTTTTTTCTTCAGCCGCTGCTGTATGGTTTCTTCCAGGGCGAACCAGGGCATGGGCTTCTGGAATTCGCTGTCCGGCAGTTGCGGCAGGCCCTCCGCCTTGCCGTTAACGCCAATGAATTTCTCCACGTGGCTGTACCAGGGCGCGATGTCCCGATACTCCACCGGCCAGGGGATACCGTGGCCGTCCTCGGCATTGGCGCGAAAGTCCTGCTCACTCCAGCGGTAGGTCTGCCGCCCCCAGAGCAGGGAGCGGCCGCCCTCCACGTTGGCGCGAATCCACATGAAAGGATCCTTGTCGTCGACGACGTAGGGGTTTTCCTTTTCATTCATCCAGAAATGGCGATTGGCCTCGCTGAAGGCGTAGACCTTGTTCGCCATCGGGTACTCGTCCTGGTAGAGCTGCCTGGGCTTCTTGCCCTGGAACGGAAGCTTCCAGTCCGGCGCGTGCTCGCCCAGGTAACCACTGCCATGCTGCAGGGGCCTGCCCCGCTCCAGCACCAGCACCTTGAGCCCCTTTTCCGTCAGTTCCTTCGCCGCCCAACCCCCCGAGATGCCGGAACCGACAACGATAGCGTCAAAGTCGTAAATCGTGTCGTCACTCATGATCTGTCCTACAGGATATGTCCGGCCCAGGTGCTCTCGTCACGAGCCAGTGGAAAATTGCCGTCAAATCGGCCCGGCATCGGATTAAAGCGCAGCACCTGTTTGGCACCCACCTCGGAGGTGAAGAAACCCCACACGGTCAGTTCCTTGACCTGGCAGATGAAAGGCGCGTCACTGATGAATTGCCGCTGCGTATTGACGAAGTCGTACCAGGGGGAATCAGACGCCGCCTCCTCCATTTCCTCCATGATGCCCAGCTGTGTTTCCTGTTCCAATTGGTCAAAGGGCTTGCCATATTGGCCGGGGATACGGGTTTTCATGTCCTCCAGGCCCGCCTGGAAAATTTCCCGTTCCTGGTCATTCATCCAGTCTGCGGCCATTAATTCGATATACCTGGGCACACCCGCGTCGATGGCACCGGGCGTATCGGTGCGGGGGATGATCACCTCTGCCATCGCAGCAATGATCTTGCGCTGCGCACCGGTAAAATAATCGACATCGCCCCCGTTGTAGTTGGCTGCGGCGGCGAGGTATACCTCTTGCTCCTGGCTGAGGCTGAAACCCAGCTGACTGGCACTGGCCCCGCTGATCAGCAGTGCCGTACACTGCAGGAATTCTCTTCTATTCATGACCGCCTCAATTTACTGACCAATGCGGGGAGCACGACGATCGCAGCCGACACCAGCAGGCAGGCCAGCGCCTGGTACTCCCAGACGCCGAAGTAATAGCCCCCCGCCTTGAACGCAGAGTAGCCCCAGTAGATGGGCCCGATACCGGTCAGGTGATAAAGTTCGTAAAACAGAACCGCCGTCGCAGGCAAGAGGAAGTAAAGATAGAGCCCCACGAGGATCGCGATCACCCAATGGCGCCTGGACGCAATCATGCCTCTGCCCCTCCCTACTGTGCCGGGGTGCCCGGTTCGCCAATCACCTGGGGCTGGTGCCCGCCGTTCCTGCGATCAAACACCCAGATCACCCCGAACACCGGCAGCAGTAACAGCGGCACGACAGCCACCGACTGGAAGGACTCCACCGAGGCGTAACGCACCACCTCTTCCATGGCCTCCGGTGACAGGCCTGCCAGTTTCTCGGCGCCGCCGGCGGCCTGGGCCTTGGCCGTGTCGAAGATGGAGCCCATCTTCGGCAGCACAAACTGAATGGACATGCCGCCGGCAAAGCCCATCAGGCCCATAGCCAACGCCCCGCCCCGGGGAAAACGCTCGGAGACGATGGCCAGCATGGTGGGCCACAGATAGCACACGCCGATACCCCAGACTGTGGCGGCAGCGAAGGCCAGCGCCGGAGAATCTGCCAGGCCCAGCAGGTACAGCCCGATACCGGCGGCCAGGCAGCTGACGAACATCAGCCCCACGGAAGAAATACGCGCCACGATGGGCCCGGCAAAATGGCGCATCACGAACATCAGGGCGCTGACGTAGACCAGCAGCAGGATGCCCTGCATGCCGACGATATTGGACAGGGCGATATTCACCCACTGCCCGGGCGCCAGTTCCGCCGCGGCGGTGAGGTACATACAGGCCCAGAACACCCAGAACAAGGGCCGCCGCACCAGTTCCATGAACATATCGCCATAGCTGACCCCGGCGGCAACCCGTTCTGTCTGGGGAAACACCGAGGTGGCCACCATCCAGGCCAGGACCAGGGCAGGTATCAACAACACGAACATATTAAGCTTCCAGGGAATCCCCAGGGAAGTAATTGCCACTCCCAGCAACCCGCCTACCACGATGCCCGCCGGCCACCAGGCGTGCAGGATATTCAGGCGGTGGGTTTTCTCCTCCGGGTAAAGTGCCGCCACCATGGGGTTGGAAGCCGCCTCTACCGCCCCCCAGCCAAGGCCAGTGAGCAGGAGGCTCGCCAACACGATGCTTTCCACCGCGGGACCTACCGGCATCATGGTGGCCGCTAGCAAGCCCAGGGAACCGGCCACGTAGCCCAGCGCCGAGAGCAGCAGCATGCGCTTCATGCCGATCAGGTCCACCAGGGCGCTGCCAAACAACAGGGTCAGGGCGAAGCCGGTGAATGTGATACCCAGGGCCTCCCCCACCATGGCGGCAGAGTTGGCCAGGTCGATCTTGTCGTAGATTTCCGCCTGCAGATTGGGGGCGATATTGGCACGCACGGCGAAACCGAGGCCAATCATGAAGATCGAAAGGTTACCCACGTGGTAGAGGCGCTTGCGGTTAATTTCATTGGTCGGCACGTGCTTCTCCCCTATTTTTCTTATCTTTCGATTTGCCTGGCACTCAGTCTACACCCAGTATACGCCGATTGGCCGCCTCATCCGCCCCGCTGCCGGCAAAATCATCAAAGGCCTTGTCTGTAGTACGGATCATATGGCGCCGGATAAAATCCACGCCCTCCCGCGCCCCGTCCTCCGGGTGCTTAAGACAGCACTCCCACTCCAGCACCGCCCAGCCATCGTACCGGTAGCGGGCGAACTGGCTGAATATCCGCGAGAAGTCGACCTGGCCATCGCCCAGGGAGCGGAACCTGCCGGGCCGGTCTTTCCAGCCCAGGTAGCCCCCATAGACACCAGCTTTGCCGCTGGGATTGAACTCGGCATCTTTGACGTGGAACATCCTGATGCGCTCGTGGTAGAAATCGATGAACTGAACGTAGTCCAGCTGCTGCAGCAGGAAATGACTGGGGTCGTAGAGAATATTACAGCGGGGGTGGTTGCCCGCGGCCTCCAGGAAGCGCTCGAAGGTGACGCCGTCGTGCAGGTCCTCTCCCGGGTGAATCTCGTAGCAGACATCGACCCCGGCCTCGTCGAAGGCGTCGAGTACAGGCAGCCAACGCTCCGCCAGCACCTCGAATCCGCTTTCCACCAGGCCCTCGGGTCGCTGGGGCCAGGGATACATGGTGTGCCATAAAAGCGCGCCGGAGAAGGTGGCATGGGCGTTCAATCCCAGGTTCCGGCTGGCCCGGGCCGCCAGGAGCAATTGATTGACCGCCCATTCCCGGCGTGCCGCCGGCTTGCCTCGAACCTGTTCGGGCGCAAAACCGTCAAACAGTTCGTCGTAGGCGGGATGCACCGCCACCAGCTGGCCCTGCAGGTGGGTGGACAGTTCACTGATCTCCACCCCGCCCTCCGCGCATAGTCCCTTCAGCTCGTCGCAGTAATCCGCGCTCTCCGCAGCCTTCTCCAGGTCGATCAGGCTGGACTCCCAGGTGGGAATCTGCACCCCCTTGTAGCCCAGGTCACCGGCCCAGCGGGCCATGTTCGCCAGGTTGTCAAAGGGTGCCTCGTCACCCACGAACTGGGCGAGAAAGATAGCGGGACCTTTCATATCTGCCATATTGCTCTCCTCTGGAGGCTAATGCTGATCGAACACATGCCACTTGGTGTCGCTGGCACTCGCCGCGACGGCCAGCTCGATAAATGTCATGCCGCGCACGGCCTCCTCGATACCGGGGCAGTCAGCGGCACGCTCGTCGGGCGCAACGCCCTTCTCCCTTGCCCGGACCAGGCCGGCGAAGGCCATGTACAGGTTGGCGAAGGCTTCCAGATAGCCCTCCGGGTGCCCGCCGGGAGTTCTGGTATTGGCTGCCGCCAGCGGACCCAGGTAACCGGCGCCGGTGCGCAGCATTTCCGCGGGGCGGTCCGCCCACTTGAGCCAAAGCGTGTTGGGCTCCTGCTGGTGCCACTCCAGGCCGCCTTTGTCGCCGTAGACGCGGATATTCAGGGCATTCTCCTCACCTACACAGAGCTGGCTGGCGAACAGGATGCCCTTCGCACCGCCATCGAAGCGCAACAGGATGGAGCCGTCATCATCCAGTTCCCGGCCCTCCACAAAAGCGCTGAGATCGGCACAGAGTTCGATGATTTTCTGGCCAGTGACGTACTCGGCCAGGTTGGCGGCGTGCACGCCGATATCGCCCATACAACTGCTGACACCGGCGCGAGCGGGATCCAGACGCCAGGCGGCCTGCTTGTTGTCCTCATCTTCCTGGCGATCCGCCAACCAGCCCTGTGGGTATTCCACTACCACCCTGCGAATTCGGCCCAGTTCCCCGCTCTGGATGCGCTCCCGGGCCTCTTTTACCAGGGGGTAACCGGTATAGGTGTGAGTCAGGCCGTACAACAGACCCGTCTCCTGAACGAGTTCACGCAGCTGCAGAGCCTCGGCCAGGTTGAAGGTGGCCGGTTTGTCACTCATCACGTGGAAACCCGCTCGCAGGGCTGCCTCGGCTACCGGAAAGTGCAGGTGATTGGGCGTGACAATGGCGACAAACTGCATGCGCTGTTCTGCCGGCAGGGCCGCCTCAGCCACCATCATTGCCTGGTAGTCACCGTAGACCCGCTCAGCCGGCAGGTGCAGAGCAGCGCCGGAACGGGTGGACCGATCCGCATCGGCGGAAAACGCCCCGCAGACCAGTTCGATTTCCCCATCCAGCGCGGCCGCCATGCGGTGCACCGCGCCGATAAACGCGCCCTCGCCACCGCCGACCATGCCCATGCGAACTCTTGTCATGCACTCCCCCGTCATGCGGTCCCGGAAAAGATCCGCGATAGTATTACAATTCTAAATCGCAGTAGGGTAAATAATTCCCATACGCCAGGCCTCTCATGCTGTCATTGCGTATTGTTTTTTAAAATTTCGGCACCGATGCATAAATATAGCAAAGCCAGTCTACATTCCCAGACTTACGTCTGTAAGGTTTCAATTCCCGCCATATCGGCTGTGCTATTCTCACCACTATCCAGTATGAATGAACCCTGTCTGATAGCGAGGACGTAGAAATCATGAGCGAGAAGGTGCACCTCGCCGTTGAGGCGAACAAACAGTCAATCAAGTACGCGATGGAAGGCAATAAGGAGGCATGGCTGGCCCTATACGCCGACGATGCCGTGGTATGTGATCCCGTGGGCATATCACCGATGGATCCCTCCGGCGAAGGCCACCGGGGAAAGGAGGCTATCGAGGCCTTCTGGGACAACGTCATCGGACCGTCGACTATCGAAATTCGCGTGGATAAGCGATGGACCAGCGGAGACTATTGCTGTTGCGTGGCCCAGGTTGCCAGGAACGATATGGGCGATGGCAAATTCACGGAATGCGACATGCTGGCACTCTATGAAGTGAACGACGATGGCCTGATTACGCGTATGGCAGCGCACTGGAACTTCGACGATATGATGGAACAGATCAGCAAGCTTCAAACTGGGTAATACGATTTAAAACGGAAAAACGCTGGATATTTTCCGGGTTGTTCACCGTATCTGTCGCAGGGATATCCGCAGGAAGTGCCAGAACCAGAGTTGACCTGATTGACGCGCAAGGTGCCCGGCGTCGAGCGTGACCAGGCGGCAGGCCCGGGTAGCGCGTCATGAAGACTCTCTCTATTCGGCCTCACGCAAGAAATCTGTTACCAATCTGTTGAAACGCTGGTTCTGTTCTATCTGGGTCCAGTGCCCGCATTTCCTGAACACATGCAGCTGTGAGTTTGGTATCAAGCGCAGCAGTCGCTCGGAACTTTGTACCGGGATCACCTCATCCTCCAACCCGTGGATGATCAATGCTTCATGGGGAATGCCGGCTATATCCCCTTCGTCGCTGGCCAGGGCCCGAATGCTCTCCTGACGTGGCTCAGGGAACATCGAGCTGTAGGCCTCTTGGACACCAGGTCGCACACTGGCTTCGTAGCGGAGTTTTGCCAGCTCATCGGTGACCAGAGATCGGTCATAGGCAAATATATCCAGCAATTCTCGCATATTATCGATAGAGGGCGTGTAGCCCCAGGTCTTGTCGAGCCCCCTGGTAAGTTCGAAGTCGAGACCCACACTGCCCATCAACACCAGCCGGTTGATACGCTCGGGGGCATGGATGGCGAGGGCGATGGCCAGGGACCCGCCAAAAGAATTGCCAATGATATGGGCCTTCTCAATCTGCAACGCATCCAGGATGCCCAGCGCGTGACCGCGCCAGGTGGCCATATCGTAGACCATACCTTCCGGTCTCTCCGTGTAGCCGAACCCGACCATGTCTGGCGCAACGACACGGAAGTGCTGTGCCAGATGCGGAATCACCAGCCGCCAGTTGGCCCACGCGGTAACGCCGGGGCCGGAACCGTGGAAAAGCAGCAGTGGATGGCCCTGTCCCTGGTCATGGTAATTGGTTTTGATGCCCGCCGCGTCCAGCAAACGGCCAATCTCCGGTGATGTTGTCATCTTGAGTTCTCGCGAAAGCCAGCGGTTGAAATTTTACATGGTAGAACAATAAGCTGGACATTGGCTGGAATTGGTAAATTTTATGACTACCGATATGATACGATTACCTGGTTGAATTGTGCACCCACGACCTTTCACCAACCTGAGAGGACGAAAATATGTCGATAGATATAAAAACAGCGGCTGTTGAAGAAAAACGCATCACTTTCGATCACATCGCCCGAAAACTGGGCGAGGGAAAGAAACCCAACCGCTACCAGGAGGTGGTCTTCGGCCAGCAGCCCGAAGAAGTCTTCCACTATCGCCCTACCTGGGACCCGGAACGTGAACTCTACGATGTCCGGCGCACGGCCATCCAGATGCAGGACTTCGAAGACCTGCTGGATCCCCGGCAATACTACTACGCAACCTACGTCATCCAGCGTTCCAGGCAGCAGGAATCACAGGAAAAAAACTACAGCGTGGTGGAAAAACGCGGGCTGCTCGACAACATCAGCGATGAACTGAAGGAGAATATCAAGAAGGTCGTGGTGCCTTTCCGTCATGCGGAATGGGGAGCCAACATGAATAACTTCCATATTTCCTCTTACGGTTTCCAGACTCCAATAGCCAGCGCCGCGACCATGCAGGGCATGGACCGACTTGGCAATGCCCAGTACCTGACACGGATTGGACTCATCCTCTCGGAGAACGACCCGGCCATTCTCGATGAAGCCAAGGAACTGTGGTTGCATGACCCAATGTGGCAGGGGCTGCGCAAGGTTATCGAAGACAGTTTCGTCATCGAGGACTGGTTTGAATTGCACCTTTTGCAGAACTATTTGCTCGACGGCGTCTTCCATCCATTGCTCTTCCAGCACCTGGAAAACCACATCGTCACCCGGGGTGGAGCGGCCTTCGCCATGCTTACTGAGTTATTTATCGACTGGTATGCCGAATCGCGACGCTGGACCGATGCCACGATTAAGGTAGCCATCGATGAATCCGACCAGAACAGCAAGTTGATGCAGTCCTGGACGGAAAAATGGAAGCCGGAAGTCGTCGCTGCTGCGCAACGCATTGCCGACGCCGTGTTCGCCGACCAGAGCGAGGAGGTGATGCGCTCCATCCTCGACGAACTGGACGACCGCTCAAGAAAACTCGGCCTTCTCAACTAGGACAACGTCATGCCGGAAAACGTATTCATCGCCTTACAGAACACACCCGAGGCCCAGCCCATCATCGAAGCCATTGTTGCCGACAATGACAACGCCGTGGTCAACGAATCGCCAGGCATGGTCAAGATCGACTGCCCGAAGCGCCTGGTGCTCAGGCGAGAGACGGTTGAGGAAAAACTCGGGCAGGAATTCAACCTGCAGGACATTCACCTCACCCTGATATCACTCTCCGGCAATATCGATGAAGACGAGGACGAGTTCGTTCTGCATTGGGATTTTTAGGAGTTCAACTATTTTAAACCTGGAAAAGGGGTAGATATTGTGGCGAAAAACCAAAGGCGCCTGAACCTGAGCCAGAAATACCAGTTGATGACACGTGGACTGGATTGGGAAACCACCTACCAGCCCATGGATAAAGTCTTCCCTTACGACAAATATGAAGGGATCAAGATAACGGACTGGGACAAGTGGCAGGACCCCTTCCGCCTGACAATGGACGCCTACTGGAAGTACCAGGCCGAGAAAGAACGGAAGCTTTACGCCATCCTCGACAGCGTCGTACAGAATAACAGCCAGCAGAATATCTCAGATGCCCGTTACCTGAACGCGGTGAAGATCTGGATGCAGGGCGTGACACCGCTGGAGTACGCGGCCTTCAGGGGCTTTAATATGCTCGGTCGCGGTTTTCGTGGCGCCGGAGCCCGGGTGGCCTGTCAGTTCCAGGCCATCGACGAAATGCGACATTACCAGACTCAGGTACACGCATTTGCCCATTACAACAAGTTCTTCAATGGCTTCAACCAGCACGCGCGCATCCGCGACCGGGCCTGGTACCTCTCCATTCCGAAATCCTATTTCGAAGACGCGATGACCGCGGGTCCGTTCGAATTCATCACCGCTATCTCGTTTTCCTTCGAATATGTACTGACCAACCTGCTGTTTATGCCTTTCGTATCCGGGGCGGCCCACAACGGAGACATGGCGACCACGACCTTCGGCTTTTCTGCCCAGTCCGATGAATCCCGTCACATGACACTGGGCCTTGAAATCGTCAAGTTCATGCTGGAGCAGCACGAGGATAATGTCCCCATCGTGCAGGAATGGCTAGACAAGTGGTTCTGGCGCGGCTATCGACTGCTTGGCCTGATCGGCACGATGATGGACTACATGCTGCCGAAAAAAGTCATGTCCTGGCGCCAGGCCTGGGAGATTTACTGGGAGGAGAACGGCGTTGCGTTGTTTAATGATCTCGCCCGCTACGGAATCAGAATGCCCAAACACCACGAAACGGCAACCAGGGAAAAATACCGCATAACGCATGAATTCTGGTCAACGATCTACCAATTCTCACACGCCACAGCTCTGTACACCTGGTTACCCGATGAGGAAGAGATGGACTGGTTGTGTGCCGAGTACGGTGAACTGTTCGAGAAGCTCTATAAGCCACGCTACGAGTACTGGCGGGAACTTGATGCCAGGGGAGAACGCTTCTTCCAGAAGCGCCTGCCAGTGGTGTGCAATGTGTGCCAGATACCGATCTTCCACACCTACCCGGACGACCCGTGCAAGAATATCTGCCTGGTTTCCGAGTACAAGGGTACCAAGCACCAGATGTGTTCCGAGGGCTGCAAGGATATCTTTGATCGGGAGCCAGAGAAGTACTGCCAGGCTTACATCCCCCCGCAGCAGATCTACCAGGGCAATTGTGGTGGCGCAACGCTGGAGGATTATCGAAAGTGGCTACACATACGCGACGAGGACGCTGGCGAATACTATGGCTCGGAAGATAATCAGCTCTGGGAAAAGTGGCAGGCCGAGGCGGCCCGGGTTTGACGTTTAACATCCACTGATTAGCCGGTGAGGAACTGATTCATGACGGTCAAGTTTATTGGTGATTCCTACGATTTCCCCTGTTCCAATAGAGTCGAGAACTACGGTGGGGACATGAACCTCTACATGGTATGGGACCACCACCTGATTTACTGCGCCCCCAACGCCTACCGGGTTTCCGGTGACATGAACTTCCGGGATTTTCTAGAGCAGGTGTTCCAGCCCGACTACGCGCAACACCCGGATGTGGACAAGGTCGACTGGGAAAAAGGCGTCTGGCAACTGGAGAACCAGGGCTGGACTCCTGACTTCAGCAAGTCCCTGAAGGAGAACAATATCGCTCATAACTCCTTTATCCGGGTCTCAACACCCGGACTGGAGGGGATGCACGGGGTCGGCAATTAAACTGGCACCTTCACGCTCTGTGATATCACCTTCGACTATTACCGCCTGTCAAAAGTACTTTCATCAATCAGGCCAGGGGTGTCATTACATGGGAAACCAATGACCGCCCATCACTTGCGTATACCCCCCAGGATAAGGTCGATAACGGCTTCTATCTCGGCGCCGGATTTCACTTCAAACATCGGCCGGTTGGAAACATTGTTGCGATCCAGCCCCATCAATAACGACTGGATTGCCTTGGCGACGCGAGCGGGCTTCAGGGCATCCTTAAACTCACCGCTGCGGATACCCTCTCTCAGCAAGGCCCGGAGGGAGGCTGCCACTTCATCGACAATCGCAGCGGTCGCGCCCTCATCCTCCAGCAACAGGTTCTGGGTTTCCTCGACGATAACGACCCTGGCAGCATGCTGTCGCCAGGAACTCTGCAAACTGTATCTCAGCCAGTCCGCCAACCGCTCTCCCCCCGGCGCGGGTCCTCTCAGCAAAGGCAGCCCTACCTGGCGGGCATCTTCGATCACCCGCTCGTTCAGGGCCATCAGGATCGCTTCCTTGCTTTGAAAGTGCTTGTAGAGCGCGGCCCTGGACAACCCGGCGGCACTGGCAATACGCGTCATTCGCGTATCTTTATAGCCGTGGAGCGCAAACAGCTCCGCCGAAGCCTCGAGTATGCGGTCCCGCGTGCTCATACCAGGTACTGGTTGGCGAAGGCGTCCATGTCCCGTAATTTTTCATCCAGGCTCATACAACTGGCCTTGCCATCTACATCGCGGAAGGCATCGCGGTAGAGCCTGGTTACACCCAACTCGCGGCATCGGCCCAGGGTTTCATCATTCACCTGGTAGAGTGCCAGGA
>JAACFI010000058.1 GCA_009937575.1 Haliea sp. | reverse complement strand
GCGTTGGCAGACTTGAAGCCCAGTTCCCTTGCGATATCCGCGCGGGTGGGGGGATAGCCGGTATCATCGATATGCTGGCGTACGATATCCAGGACCTGTTGTTGTCTCTGGGTAAGTTTTTCCATCACGGGCACCCCTTGGGTATTTATACAGGTGCTGTGATTATATACAGTATAGGGGAGGGGGATCAAGCGGGCATTTGCGGCCCGCCATTCAAATAGCAGGAGGAGGGATCTCCCGGGCTCAGAAGTCCTCGACGCCGTACATGGCATCCGGTTCGATGGAATTCAGCGGGTTGCTCCAGTCTTCCGGGTGCATCGGCAGGTCCGGGTCAAGCAAGTCCTCGTCGTCCAGTTCGAATGCCGTGCGCCAGTCCTCGGGAGCCTCTGCCCGCTCCAGCAGCATCTCCCGCCAGGCATCCAGGTCGTACTCGGAGACCTCGCCATCCAGGTACTGGGTTTCTATGGTGAGTGTGGTGGGATCCCAGTCGACAACCTCGAACAGGGCGTTGGTTTGCAGGTCTTTGTACCACCCGCCGATAACGGGGCTGAGCATTTTCATCGAACTCTACCTGGCTTTTTCTTGTGCATGGCAGGCCAACATATCACGCTGGCGGGGCCTGTCCATTATGTGAAAACGGTATAAAAAACCACTTGTAAATTCCTTCCTTAATCGCCAGAAATCTTTTCGCAACAGATCAAACAGTTGCGAAATCTTTCCAGAGTTGACTTCAGCCCGCGCTGGTATTTATATACTCGTTTAAAAATAAGCGAATGCCCCATACATGAAAAAATTGTCTAAAGAGCACACTCTACTGCCGCATCCGCGGGATTGTGTGAGCTCCTGTGGATAGCCTCCAGCCTCTCGTTTCCTGGCTCGGCGCCCACCTGGCCATGGAGGAGCGGCTGGTAGCGCTGTTGTTGCTGCTGCTGGGCGGTGTCATCGCGCACCTGTTGCTGGACGTCCTGTTGCGCCGCCTGCACCGTATTGCCCGGGGCAGCACCCAGAATTGGGACGATGTCGTGGTCACCGCCCTGGAGATTCCGATCCGCTTTGTTCTCTGGGTGGGGGTGCTGTACCTGGCCCTGGATATCTACCCGGTGGCGGGTGCGCTGCAGCGGTGGCTGGTGCAGATTTACGATACGGCACTGATTTTCCTGCTGGCCTGGTTCCTGCACCGCCTGATCGCCGGGGTGGAAGCGGAACTGTTGGAGGGGCAGCGGGGCAGCCGCAGCTCGGCTGACCGGGCCACGGTGCGAGCGGTATCCAAGCTGGTGCGCATCACCCTGTGGGTAGTGGCGGGCCTGATGGTACTGCAGAGCGTGGGGGTCTCCATTTCCGGCCTGCTGGCCTTTGGTGGCATCGGCGGCATCGCGGTGGGTTTCGCCGCCAAGGACCTGCTGGCCAATTTCTTCGGTGGCCTCAGTATCTACCTGGATCGGCCATTCACCACCGGTGACTGGATCCGTTCCCCCGACAGGCAGATAGAGGGCACGGTGGAGGACATCGGCTGGAGGTTGACCCGTATCCGCACCTTCGACCAGCGACCCCTCTATGTGCCCAATGCGGTATTCAGCCAGATCGCAGTGGAAAATCCCTCCCGCATGTTCAACCGGCGGATCTACGAGACCATCGGCATCCGCTACCAGGACTCGGATAAAATGGCCGAAATCGTCGCCCAGGTGCGCACCATGCTGGAGCAGCACCCGGAAATAGACCTGTCGCGCACGCTGATCGTGAACTTTGTTTCCTTTGGTGCCTCGTCGCTGGATTTCTTCGTATACGCGTTTACCAAAACTACCGTGTGGGTGGATTTTCATGCCATCAAGCAGGACGTGTTGTTGAAGATACTGGAAATCGTTCACGCCAATGGCGCCGATGTCGCCTTTCCCACGCGCACCGTGCAGCTGGAGCAGGCGCCCCCGGAGCCGGCCGCGTGAGTGTCCTGGGCGTCATCGGGGGCACCGGAGTCGACCAATTGGAGGGGCTGCAACTGGTGGCCTGTCACCAACCGGAGACGCCTTACGGCGCGCCCTCGCGCGGGATACAGGAGGGCAGCCTGGCCGGCGGGAAAGTGTTTTTCCTGCAGCGCCACGGCAGCCCGCTGGCGATCCCGCCCCATCGCATCAATTACCGGGCCAATCTGTGGGCGTTGAAGTCCCTGGGTGTGGAAGATGTCATCGCGATCAATGCCGTGGGGGGCATCTCCCCGGCCATGGCCCCCGGGGGGCTGGTGATCCCCGACCAGCTGATCGATTACACCTGGGGGAGGGAACATACGGTGGACGGGGGGACGGACGGCAAGCTGATGCACATAGACTTTACCGAGCCCTACGACCGGCGCCTGCGCCTTTCCCTGATTGCGGAGGCGGAGGCCGCCGGGATACCGCACGAGGCCAACGCGGTCTACGGTGCCACCCAGGGCCCGCGCCTGGAGACCGCTGCGGAGATCCGCAGGATGGCCCGGGACGGCTGTGACGTGGTGGGGATGACAGGCATGCCGGAGGCCTCCCTCGCCAGGGAACTCGGGCTGGCCTACGCGTCGGTATGCATGGTGGTAAATCCTGCCGCGGGACTGGGGGACCAGCCGATTTCACTGGAGATGATGCGCGAGATACTGGAGCGGGAGGCCGGCGTGGTGCGCCAGCTGCTGCGCCTGGTGCTGGCGAGACAGAGCTAGCGGGTTGCCGGGGAATTCCCGGCACCGGCCTCTGCCCGGGCCAGTATTTCCAGGTCTTCGCCGGTCAGGGGGGTGAGCTTGATCACCAGCCCGAGCAGGGGGTGGTCCAGGTAGTGGACCTCGTTGCTGCGCATCCGCCGCTTCTGCTGCAGTATGACGGCGTGGCGCCATGGGTAGACCGGTTCCAGCGGGCCCTGCTCAGGGCTCGCTTGTTCCTCGTTGCCAGGCAACGTCGGTTCCTCTTCCAGCCATTGCTCACCAAAGGTTTCCTGTTCCTCGGGTTCCTCGATGGGCAGTTCCACGACGATCACCGAGGGCGGCCCCAGCGGGGGCGGCGGCATCTGCCACTCGCCGGGCAGGTAATCGCCCGGCGTATTCAACCAGAGATCGGTTTGCAGGTGCAGGTAGCGTGACAGGTAGAGGGTGATGCTGCCCTGCAGCCGGGGCCAGTCCCCGGTGTCCCCTGAGCGGTCCAGGATCAGGGGCAGTGCCCCTTCACTCTCCGCCACCGGTTGCACCCACGCCTGGTGGAACAGCGTGCGGTAGCGTCCGCTGCGCTGCATATACGCCGCCTTACCGCGGAATTCCCGCTGACTGGCGGGGAGGGCGACAAAGGGTGTCGGCAGCCGGGGCTCTGTAGTTTCGGTCACTGCAGGGGGTACATTGGGGTCGGGCGCGGCGGGTATATCCTGCCCGGGAGATTGGTCCGGTTCCGGGAGGATAGTGAGGATCTGTCGCCCGTATTCGTCCACAATACTGTCGGCGCGATACCGGTCGAGATTGGCCTCTACCCGGTCGGGTTCCACCAGGAAACGCGCAGCTGCCGGATAGGCCAGGGACGGTATTGCCTCCCATTGCTCGGCGCTGCGGGCATTTTCATGGCTGAACACCAGCAGTTCTACCCGGTACCAGCGGTCGATCTCCTGGGCGCTGGCGGGGCCGGCCCACAGCCCGAGCAGGCAGCCGAACAGCAAATACGACATGCGATTGGACAGATATGATGTCAAGCGGCGGCTTCCCCGGCGTCAGTGGCAAAGTTATCGAGCAGTTGTTCCAGGTATTGCTGGCGCGCCGCCCCGTCGGGCAGGCTGCTGTCAAAACGCAGGCGCGTAGCCCCCGCCAGCCTGTAGGACTGGGGATCCGACTGCACCAGTTTGACCAGGCTCAACGGGTTTACCCGGGTGTTCTCCTTGAAATCGATACTACCACCCTCGGGGCCGACTTCAATGGCGCGGATACCGAGTTGCTGGGCTTTGAGGCGCAATCGTGAGACCTGGAACAGATTGCCCACCTGTGGCGGCAGCAACCCGAAGCGGTCGATCATCTCCACCTGCAGCTCCCGCAGATCCTCGCCATTGGCAGCGGCCGCAATGCGCTTGTACAGGATCAGGCGGCTGTTGATATCGGGCAGGTAGTCGTCGGGAATCAGGGCCGGCAGGTGCAGGTTGACCTCGGTGCCGTGTTCCAGCGGAGCATCCACGTCGGGGATCTCCCCGCGCTTGAGGGCCTCCACCGCCTGCTGCAGCAGGTCCATGTAGAGTGAGAAACCGACGCTGTGGATCTGGCCACTCTGTTCGTCTCCCAGCAGTTCGCCTGCGCCGCGAATCTCCAGGTCGTGGGTGGCCAACAGGTAGCCGGCTCCCAGGTCGCTGGCGGCCTCGATCGCCTCCAGGCGCTTGCCCGCATCGGCGGTAATGGCGGAGCGGGGTGGGCAGAGCAGGTAGGCATAAGCCTGGTGGTGTGAGCGCCCGACCCGCCCGCGCAACTGGTGCAACTGGGCCAGGCCGAATTTGTCTGCTCGCTCGATAATAATGGTGTTGGCGTTGGGGATGTCGATACCGGTCTCGATGATGGTGGTGCACAACAGGATGTGGTGGCGCTGGTGGTAGAAGGCGGACATCACCTGTTCCAGCTGGGTCTCGCGCATCTGGCCGTGGGCCACGCCGATACTGAGATCCGGCAACAGCTCCCGCAACTTGCGGGCTGTTTCTTCGATCGTTTTGACTTCGTTGTGCAGGTAGTACACCTGGCCGCCACGCAGGGTTTCCCTCAGTGCCGCCTCTTTTACCAGGCCGATATTGTGTTCCCGGACGAAGGTCCTGATAGACAGTCTCCGGGCGGGCGGTGTGGCGATGATCGAGAGATCCCGCATGCCTCCCAGGGCCATATTCAGGGTGCGGGGAATAGGGGTGGCGGTGAGGGTGAGGATATCCACTTCCGAACGCAGGGCCTTGATCGCCTCTTTCTGTTTGACCCCGAAGCGATGCTCCTCGTCAATGATCAGCAGGCCGAGATCATCGAAGCTGAAATCGCTCTGCAGCAGTTTGTGCGTACCGATCAGGATATCGATTTCGCCGCTGGCCACACGCCGGGTGATGTCCGCAAGCTGGGCGCCGGAGCGGAATCGGGAGACCACTTCGACCTTGACCGGCCAGTCGGCGAAGCGGTCGCTGAACGAGCTGTAGTGCTGCTGTGCCAGCAGTGTGGTGGGCACCAGTATGGCCACCTGCCGGCTGTTGCGGGTGGCAATGAAGGCCGCCCGCATGGCGACTTCAGTCTTGCCGAACCCCACGTCACCGCACACCAGGCGGTCCATCACACGGGGGCTGAGCATGTCATCGAGCACCGCCTCGATAGCGGCGGCCTGGTCCGGGGTTTCCTCGAAGGGGAAGGCCGCGGCAAACTGTTCGTAGGCCTGTCCGTCACGCTCGAAGGCAAAGCCTTCCCGGGCCTCTCTCCGGGCATAGACCTCCAGTAACTGGGCGGCAATATCGCTGGCTCTTTCACTGGCCTTGCGCCGGGCCTTTTCCCACTGGTCGGAACCCAGTCTGTGCAGCGGGGCGAGATCGGGATCGCTGCCCGCATAGCGGCTGATCAGGTGCAGTGAGGCCACCGGTACGTAGAGCTTCGAGCCCTGGGCATACTCCAGGGTGAGGAACTCTGTTTCCTGCTCGTCCACGGTAAGTTTCTGCAGCCCGGTATAACGCCCCACCCCGTGCTCCAGATGGACTACCGGCACGCCCTCGCGCAGCTCGTTGAGGTCGCGGAAAATATTGGTGGTGAGGCTGTCGTCGGCCCCTTCCCGGCGCCGGCGGCGCTGTGCCACGCGCTCGCCGAACAACTGGGCCTCGCACACCAGGGTGGGCTGCCCGGGCCCGAAATAAAGGCCGCGGTCGAGGGGGGCGGTGGCGATGGCAAACGCCAGCCCGGAGTCAATGAAGGCGTGCCAGTTTTCGACCTCGACCGGCTGTAACTGCTGCTCCGCCAGGGATTCGAGCAGGATCTCGCGACGGCCGGCAGATTCTGCGCACAGCAGCACCGGCCCCCCATGGGACTCAAGGAAAGCCGCCAACTGGCCGGTGGCTGATACCAGGTGGCGTTCATCGGACAGGGAGGGGGGTGGCATCACCCCGGTTTTCCCGTGTACCGGGGCGTCGGGATTGTGGCGCAGCTCCAGTACCGGCAACTGTCCCAGCACCTGGTAGAGTTCCTCAACCGGGGTAAAACACACCCGCGGTTGCAGCAGCGGTCTCCGCGGGTCGATACCGTAGTCGGTGAACCGCTCCCGGGCATCTTTCCAGAAGTTTTGCGCGGCCCCGTGATGGTCCCCGCTGGTGATTACTGCGGCATTGTCGGGCAGATAGTCGAACAGGGTGGCGCAGGTTTCAAAAAACAGCGGCAGGTAGTATTCGCAGCCCCCGGGTGCGCGCCCGGCGCTGACCTCCAGGTAAGTGGGGCACTGGTCCGGGTCGACATCGAAGGTTTCGTACCAGTTCATCTGGAAACGGCTTACCGCGCCGGGATTCAGCGGATATTCCCGGGCGGGCAACAGCTTGATCGCCTCCACCCGCTCCACCGTGAGCTGGCTCTCGGGTTCGAAAGTGCGCAGGCTGTCCACCTCATCGTCCAGCAGGTCGATGCGGTAGGGCAGTTCGCTGCCCATGGGATAGATATCGAACAGTGAGCCCCTGAGGGCGAATTCCCCGTGCTCGTACACGGTTTCGACATTGACGTAGCCGTTACGCTCCAGGTTGCGCCGGAAGTTTTCCATGTCCAGGGTCTGCCCGGATTCCAGAACCAGGCTGGATCCGGAAATGTATTCGGTGGGCGCCAGCCGGTGCATCAGGGTCGGGATAGGCACGATGAGGATGCCCGACGTGGTGGTCGGGAGACGGTAGAGGGTGCTCAGGCGCTCCGAGACAATGTCCTGGTGGGGCGAGAAATTGTCGTAGGGGAGGGTCTCCCAGTCTGGGAATACCAGGATATCCGTGGGCCGGTCCAGGAAAAAGGGCAGCTCCCGCTCCAGGGTCAGTGCTGAACTGGTATCGGCGGTGATGACCAGTAACAGCCTTTCGGGATCGGCCAGCTCGGCGATACAGCGGGTATCGCTGCTGCCGCTGAAGGGCCCCAGGGCGGTGCGGGAGCCGGGGGTTTTCGGCCAGGGTGTGTTTTCGACCAGCTCGGTGAACATAGGAATGATTGCAACGGGATCCGGGAGAGATAAGCGGCGCCAATTGTAGCCTCAAGGCGGCCCGCGACTCCAGTTGCGCTGAGTCAATAGACTGTGAATTTGCCGGAAATCGCCTTGCGCCTTCGCTGGGCTGCAAGGATAATACGCGCCCCAAATCCCCACGGGGCAGCACACAGAAGGGTATCGCACAGTGAACAACCGCAAACGAGCACGTCCGGACGATTACTTCAAGGACTGGAAAGAGCGCGAAGCGCTGGCTGAGGGTATGATCCCCCTGGTCGGCCAGTTATCCCGCGAGAAGAGCGTAAAGTGTTACATCTACGGCAAGTCACTGGTCAACCGTTCCGTCCTGGAGATCATGAAGGATCACCGCTACGTGCGCCAGGTGGAGGCGAATGAACTCTCGGAGTTCGAAACCTTCCCCATACTCACGGCACTGACGCAACTGGATCTCGGTCCCGCTCATATCGATATCGGCCGCCTGGCGGTGCGTTACTACGACCAGGGTGCCGGTGAGGGCCTTAGCATCGAGGAATATGCAGGGCAGGAGGTCGCTGACCTGATCGGTTCCAAGTCGAAGCCCGTGGAACAGCCACAGGACGTGGTGCTATACGGTTTCGGCCGCATTGGACGGCTGATGGCACGTATCCTGATTGACAAAACCGACGGTGGTGACTGCCTGCGCCTGCGCGCCATCGTGGTACGCAAGGGCAAGGCCCCCAACGACCTGGTGAAACGCGCCAGCCTGCTGCGCCGGGATTCCGTGCACGGTGCGTTCGAGGGCACCATTCGCGTGGACGAGGAGCGCCAATCCTTTGTGGCCAACGGCAACGAGGTTAAGGTCATTTATGCCGATGCCCCGGATACCATCGACTACACCGAGTACGGTATCAACAACGCCATCATCATTGATAATACCGGCGTCTGGCGTGATGAGGAGGGCCTGTCCCGGCACCTCAAATGCAAGGGTGCCAGCAAGGTGATACTGACGGCCCCGGGCAAGGGTGACCTGAAGAACGTGGTGGCCGGTATCAACAACGATATCATCGAGCCGTCCGATAGCATTATTTCCGCCGCCTCCTGTACCACCAATGCCATCGCGCCGCCACTGAAAGCCATGGACGACGAGTTCGGTATTGAGGCGGGACACGTGGAAACGGTGCACGCTTTCACCAACGACCAGAACCTTATTGACAATTACCACAAAGCCTCCCGGCGTGGCCGCGCGGCACCACTCAACATGGTAATTACCGAGACCGGGGCCGCCAAGGCAGTGGGCAAGGTGCTGCCGCAGCTGCTGGGCAAACTGACCGGCAACGCCATCCGCGTGCCCACTCCCAACGTGTCCATGGCAATCCTCAACCTGACCCTGGGCAGGGAAACCACCCGGGAAGAGGTGAATGAATTCATGCGCAACCAGGCGCTGCACTCATCCCTGCGCAAGCAGATCGATTATTCCGCCTCTCCCGAGGTGGTATCCAGCGATTTCGTCGGTTCCCGGCACGCCTGCGTCTTCGACGCCCAGGCCACCGTGACAAACGGCAAGCAGGCGGTGCTGTACCTGTGGTACGACAACGAGTTCGGCTACAGCTGCCAGGTACATCGCATCCTGGAGCAGATGGCGGGCATTGATTTCGCCGTTTACCCCAAGGAATTCTGATTCTCCGTGCTCCTCCCGCGATGCCCAGGCCTGGAAATCGCGGTGGAGCTTCGACCAAGGTCGATTGACTTCCCCAAAACTTGTTCAAAATCAAACAACTGTTGGTCTTGAGGTGGCGTTTGGGGGAACCATTCCGCTATAATGCGCGCGGCCTGGAATCCCGTGGCGGGATCTGCCGTCGGACACGGCAGATGTCAAAGCCGACCCGGTTCGTCCACGTCCTATACTGTTAGGGCAGGCGAACTGGTTAATCCAGTCCATCCACACATTCTGATTCTGTAGGCAGATCGTATGATCAAGATCAAGCGGGGCTTGGATATCCCGATTCAGGGTGCTCCCCAACAAACCATTGAAGATGCTCCGGCAGCGCGCAATGTCGCCCTGGTCGGCTTCGATTATGTCGGTATGAAACCCACCATGGAGATCCGTGAGGGCGACCGGGTCAAGCTGGGCCAACTCTTGTTTACTGACAAGAAGACCGAAGGCGTGCGCTATACCGCTCCCGCCTCGGGTGTCATCAGCGCCATCAACCGCGGAGCCCGGCGAGTACTGCAGTCGGTGGTTATCGAAGTGGACGGCGACGAGGCGGAGACCTTCAACGCCTGTTCCGTTGACCAGATCGGTGGCCTCGATGCGGAAACGATTCGCCAGCAACTGGTACAGAGCGGGCAGTGGACGGCACTGCGCACGCGTCCCTTCAGCAAGGTGCCGGCTCCCGGTTCCGATGCCGCGGCTATCTTCATTACCGCTATCGATACCAACCCCCTGTGTGCAGACCCCGCGGTGATCATCGCGGAGCAGACTGAGGCCTTTACTGCCGGGCAGGAACTGTTGGCAAAGCTGACGGCAGGGAAAGTGTATGTCTGTGCCGCCGAGGGCGCCGATATTCCCCTTGGCAAGGCTGAGAACATCGAGGACGCCCGTTTCGGCGGCCCGCACCCGGCAGGTCTTGCGGGTACGCATATTCACTTCCTGGAGGGAGTAAGCGCCGAAAAAGTGGTGTGGACGGTCGGTTACCAGGACGTTATCGCCATTGGTCGCCTGTTCCTGGACGGGCTCCTCTACACCGATCGGGTGATTGCACTGTCCGGACCACAGGTGGAAAACCCGCGCCTGCTGCGCACCCGCCTGGGTGCAGATCTGCAGGCACTGTGCGCGGGACAGGTCAAGAGTGGAGACAATCGCATTGTATCGGGTTCGGTATTAGGTGGGCGCACTGTGCTTGGCGCTACCGCCTACCTGGGTCGCTACCACAACCAGGTCTCCGTGTTGCTGGAGGGTCGCCAGCGAGATTTCCTGGGGTGGTTGTCCCCCGGCCTCAAAAAGCACTCCAACCTGGGCATTTACGTGACCAGCTTTTTCGGTGCCAAATCCCTTGCCATGACCACCAACACTAACGGCAGCCAGCGGGCGATGGTGCCCGTGGGCAGCTACGAGACAGTTGTGCCCCAGGACTATCTCCCGACCCACCTGTTGCGCGCCCTGATCGTCGGCGACACGGAAATGGCCCAGGCGCTGGGCTGCCTGGAGCTGGAGGAGGAAGACCTGGCCCTGTGTACTTACGTGTGCCCGGGCAAGTACGAATATGGTCCCATCCTACGGGACAACCTGACGCTAATCGAGAAGGAGGGTTAAGACGTGGGACTGAGAAAATTCCTGGATAATTTCGAGCACCACTTCCAGGAGGGTGGTCGTTTCCAGAAGTGGTACGCCCTCTACGAGGTATTCGATACCTTCCTCTACGCGCCGGCGGACCTGACAAAGTCCACCGCCCACGTGCGCGACGGGGTAGACCTCAAGCGCATCATGATCACCGTGTGGCTGGCCGCGTTCCCGGCCATGTTTTACGGCATGTACAACCTGGGCTTCCAGGCCACCGACGTGATGGCGGCGGGGCAGGGTGTCGAGAGCTGGCGCGGCTGGCTGATCGAGCTGCTCGGCGGTTATGACGCCAGCAATATCTGGCACTGTTTCTGGTACGGGGCGGTGTTCTTCCTGCCGATCTATATCGTCACCTTCCTGGTGGGTATCGCCTGGGAGATCACCTTCGCCATCGTGCGTGGCCACGAGGTCAACGAGGGCTTCTTTGTCACCTCCATCCTGTTTGCCCTGACCTGTCCACCGGATATTCCCTTGTGGCAGGTGGCGCTGGGAATCAGTTTCGGTGTGGTGATCGGCAAGGAGGTGTTCGGCGGTACCGGCAAGAATTTCCTCAACCCGGCGCTCACCGGGCGCGCTTTCCTCTACTTCGCCTACCCGGCGCAGATGTCCGGTGACGCGGTATGGACCGCGGTGGATGGCTACACCGGCGCGACCCCGCTGTCGGTGGCCGCCTCGGATGGTATGGCGGCCCTGCAGCAGCAGTGGAGCTGGATGGATGCCTTCATCGGCTCGGTACCCGGCTCCATTGGCGAGACCTCGACCCTGGCCATCCTGATCGGTGGCGCGCTGTTGCTGATTACACGGGTGGCCTCCTGGCGCATCATCGCCGGTGTCATGCTGGGGATGATCGCCCTGTCCTCGCTGTTCAATATGATCGGCTCCGAAAGCAACCCGGCCTTTGCCATGACCTGGTACTGGCACCTGGTGACCGGCGGTTTTGCCTTCGGCATGATTTTCATGGCCACCGACCCGGTGTCCGCCGCCATGACCAACACCGGCAAGTGGGCCTTCGGAATACTGATCGGCCTGATGACGGTGTTAATCAGGGTGGTCAACCCCGCGTTCCCGGAGGGCATCATGCTGGCAATCCTGTTTGCCAACCTGTTTGCCCCGCTGATGGACCATTTCGTGATCCAGTCCAATATCAAACGGAGGCTTGCACGTGTCCAGTAATGACAGCATCAAGAAGACGCTGATTGTCGCGTTCTCCCTGTGTATCGTCTGCTCGGTGATCGTATCCACCGCTGCAGTGATGTTGAAGCCGGCCCAGGAGGCCAACAAGACCCTGGACCGCAAACGCAATATCCTGGCCGCTGCCGGCATGTTGCAGGAGGGGATGAGTGTCGAGGAGCAGTTCTCCCAGGTAACCGCCAGGGTGGTAGACCTGCGCACCGGTCGCTTTGCCGATGACGTCGACCCCGACAATTACGACCAGCGCAAGGCGGCCAAGGATCCCACAGGCTCTGAGCGCCTGAGCGCCGCGCAGGACCAGGCCAAGATCGCCCGCCGGGAGCACTACGCCATCGTCTACCTGGTGGAAGACAGCAACGGCGATGTCGACAAGGTCATCCTGCCGGTTCACGGCGCCGGGCTCTGGTCCACCCTTTACGGTTTCATCGCCCTGGAGTCTGACGGCAATACCGTGGCAGGCCTGGGGTTCTACGAACACGGTGAGACACCAGGTCTCGGCGGAGAAGTGGACAACCCACGCTGGAAGGCCTTCTGGCCTGGCAAGCAGGTTTACAGGGATGGCGAGGTGAACATCGCCTTGATCAAGGGTAGTGTCGATCCCGGTAACGCCAGCGCCCCCTGGCAGATCGACGGCCTGGCTGGCGCCACATTGACCGCCAACGGGGTGACCAACCTGGTGCAGTTCTGGCTGGGTGAAAACGGCTTCCAGTCGTTTCTCGATAACCTGAAATCCGGGGAGGCCTGATAATGGATTCCGTCAAAGACACACTGACCACGCCGATCTTCAAGAACAACCCGATCGCACTGCAGATTCTGGGTATCTGTTCGGCGCTGGCTGTTACCTCATCGCTGCAGGTCACGCTGGTCATGTGCGTGGCCCTGACCTTCGTGACCGCCTTCGCCAACCTGGGCGTGTCCCTGATCCGCCAGCATATCCCCGGCAGCATCCGCATCATCGTACAGATGGTGATCATTGCCTCGCTGGTAATCCTGGTGGACCAGGTGCTGAAGGCCTACGCCTACGCCATCAGTAAACAGCTGTCGGTATTCGTCGGCCTGATTATCACCAACTGTATCGTGATGGGCCGGGCGGAAGCCTTTGCCATGAAGAATCCTCCGGTGCCCAGCTTTATCGACGGCATCGGCAACGGACTGGGATACTCCGTGGTCCTTATCACCGTGGCTGTGATACGCGAATTGTTCGGCGCGGGCAAGTTGATGGGCATAGAAATCCTGCCCCTGGTGACCGAGGGCGGCTGGTATAACCCCAATGGGCTGCTGTTGTTGCCACCCAGCGCCTTCTTCCTCATTGGCCTGTTCATCTGGGCCCTGCGGGCCTTCCACAAGGAGCAGGTGGAAGAGCCTGACTTCAAGCTGGCCAAGCATGTGCCGGTGAAGGAGGGCGTGTAACATGGAATACTACCTGAGCCTGTTTATCCGTTCGATTTTTATAGAGAACATGGCCCTGGCTTTCTTCCTGGGCATGTGCACCTTCCTGGCGATATCCAAGAAGATCCAGGCGGCCCTGGGACTGGGTATCGCGGTGATCGTGGTGCTGACCATTACCGTACCTGTCAACAACCTGATCTACACCTACCTGCTGGCTGATGGGGCACTGGCCTGGGCGGGGCTGCCGGAGATGGACCTCAGCTTCCTCGGTCTCCTGTCCTATATCGGCGTCATTGCCGCCATGGTGCAGATCCTGGAAATGTTTCTCGATAAGTTCGTGCCGGTCCTGTACAACGCACTCGGCGTCTTCCTGCCGCTTATCACGGTAAACTGCGCGATTCTCGGTGCCTCCCTGTTCATGGTCGAGCGAGACTACAATTTCGGCGAGAGCGTGGTTTACGGTGCGGGCTCTGGAGTCGGCTGGGCTCTCGCCCTGGTAGCCCTCGCGGGAATCCGCGAGCGCCTGAAGTACTCCGACGTGCCCGAGGGCCTGCAGGGACTGGGGATCACCTTCATCATCGTCGGCCTGATGTCCCTGGGCTTCATGTCCTTCGGCGGCATTGATCTCTAAGGAGCTGATCAGATATGGATATGACAATCGTATACGGCGTCGCCATGTTCACGGCCATCGTGCTGGCACTGGTGGCCGTTATCCTGGTGGCGCGCAACTCCCTGGTCAGCAGCGGCGACGTACACATCGAGGTCAATGGCGAGAAGACCATCACAGTACCGGCCGGTGGCAAGTTACTGACCACGCTGGCCGATGCCGACCTTTTCCTGCCCTCCGCCTGCGGTGGCGGTGGTACCTGCGCCCAGTGCAAGTGCGTCATCAGTGACGGTGGCGGCTCCATGCTGCCCACCGAGGAATCCCACTTCACCAAGCGCGACGCTGCCGAAGGCTGGCGCCTGAGCTGCCAGGTGGCGGTCAAGCACGACATGAAGATCGAGGTGCCGGAAGAGGTGTTCGGGGTCAAGCAGTGGGAGTGCACCGTGGTATCCAATCCCAACGTCGCCACCTTCATCAAGGAGCTCACCCTGGCCCTGCCTGAAGGTGAGAACGTGGACTTCCGCGCCGGCGGTTACGTGCAGCTGGAATGCCCGCCGCACCACGTCAAGTACGCCGATTTCGATATCGAGGAAGAGTATCGCGGCGACTGGGAGCACTTCGGCTTCTTCAAACTGGAGTCCATCGTCAAGGAAGACGTGATCCGTGCCTATTCCATGGCCAACTACCCGGAAGAAAAGGGCGTGGTCAAGTTTAATATCCGTATCGCCACACCGCCCCCCGGCAGCGAGGGCATTCCCTGCGGGCAGATGTCTTCATGGGTGTTCAACCTCAAGCCCGGCGACAAGGTCAAGGTGTACGGCCCCTTCGGTGAGTTCTTCGCCAAGGAGACCGATGCGGAGATGGTGTTTATCGGCGGCGGTGCGGGTATGGCGCCCATGCGCTCCCATATCTTCGACCAGCTTAAGCGCCTGCAATCCAAGCGCAAGATATCCTTCTGGTACGGCGCACGCTCCCTGCGGGAGATGTTCTACCATGATGAATACGACCAGTTGGCGGCGGAAAACGACAACTTCTCGTGGCACGTGGCCCTGTCGGACCCGCAGCCCGAGGATAACTGGGAAGGCCTGACAGGCTTCATCCACAATGTGCTCTACGAGGAGTATCTCAAGGACCACCCGGCCCCCGAGGACTGCGAGTACTACATGTGCGGGCCGCCGATGATGAACGCCGCGGTCATCCAGATGCTCACGGATCTGGGTGTGGAACCGGAGAATATCCTGCTCGATGACTTCGGCGGTTAAACCCGGAAGCCACTCAACCGAGTGGCTTTTTTGTATCGCCTGTTCCCTGCTGCTGGCGGCCTGTGCCGGGGACCCGGCGCCGGTACAGCTGGCCGGCGACAGCATGGGCACCAGCTGGCATGTCACCTATGTGGCCCCTGATGGCGCGCTGGACAGCAGCCGGGTTCAGGCTGGCATCGAGTCACAGCTGGAACGGGTGGAGCAGAGTATGTCCACCTATCGCCCCGAGTCGGAGATCAGCCGCTTCAACGACGCTCCGGTGGATACCTGGTTCCCGGTATCGACCGAGTTTTACAGCGTGCTGTCCACCGCCCTGATGGTGGGTAGGGAGAGCCGCGGCGCTTATGACGTCACGGTTGGGCCACTGGTGGACGTGTGGGGTTTCGGGCCCGGAGGGGCAGTCGGCTCAGCGCCGTCACAGGAGGTCATAGACGCCTTGAAGGCCAACATGGGGCAGCAACACCTGCGCCTGGACGGGGAGGCCGTCAGCGTGCGCAAACTGCGCCCCCTGGCCCTGGATTTCTCGTCTCTGGCCAAGGGCTTTGGGGTGGACCTGGTCGCCAACTGGTTACAGTCACAGGGTATAGAGCGCTTCCTGGTGGAAGTGGGGGGAGAGATGCGCATGGCCGGCCTGAGTCACCGGGGAGATCCCTGGCACGTGGCGATCGAACAGCCGGACAGCGTCGCGCGCAGTGTGGCCGCAGCCCTGTCTATTACTGACAACGCGGTGGCGACGTCGGGTGATTACCGGAATTATTTCGAGCTGGAAGGGCGTCGGTATTCCCACACCATCGACCCCCGCACCGGCCAACCGGTAGACCATGACCTGGTCTCGGTTACCGTGGTCCACCCCTCCGCCATGGTGGCAGATGCCTGGGCCACGGGATTCACGGTCCTGGGTACGGAGGAGGCCGCGGCAGTGGCGCAGCAGCAGGGATTGGCGGTATATTTCATCCGACGCAGCGGCGAATCGCTGGAGCACAGCCATACGGCGGAATTTGCGCCGTTTCTCGCGGTCGAAAAATAGAGGGCCCGGAGTAGACGAACATGACATTATTTCTGATCAGTGCGGCAGTGATCGGCCTGGTCATGGCCGGTATGGCCATTGGGGTGATCATGGGACGCGCACCCATAAAGGGTTCCTGCGGCGGCATGGGCGCCCTCGGCATCGACACGACCTGTGAAATCTGCGGCGGCGACCCGCGACGTTGCGACGAGGAAACCAGGGACGGTGAAGTCGGCAGGAACAACCCCGACCTGTATTATCCCGCGGACAACTAGCGCGGGACAGGCCGCTTGAGTTACCGCGATGGCGCTATCGCCAACTATGCTGTTTTTATAGGGCTGCGCTACAGCTTCAGTCGCAAGCGCAATCGTTTTACCTCTCTGATCGCCCTGGTTTCCATGTTGGGTATGGTGCTGGGCGTGGCCAGCCTGATCACTGTATTGTCGGTCATGAACGGGTTCGCCGGCGAATTGCGTGGTCGCATCCTGTCACTGGTAGCCCATGGCTATGTGGAAGGCGGGGCGGGGGGCATCGCCGAATGGCCGGAGCTCATGGCCCTTATCAGCGAGCATCCCGAGGTAGTGGCTGCCTCTCCCTTCATCAGCGACAAGGTGATCCTCGGCAGCGACCGCGCCCTGCGCGGCGCCGTGCTGACTGCCATTGACCCGGTCCTGGAACGAGAGGTGTCGGAAATCGCCCCGGCCATGGTGGCGGGCACCCTGGAGAGCGTCGATCGGGACAGTTTCAACGTGGTGCTGGGCGTCACCCTGGCGCGTATTCTCGGCGTGAAAGTCGGCGACCAGGTAGAAGTGACCCTGCCCCGCCTGACGGTCACTCCCCTGGGTATTTTCCCCCGCAGCAAGCGCCTTGACGTTACCGGCATTTTTGAAATAGGCGCCCAGCCCGATGTCTACCAGGCCTATGTATCCCTGGACAGCGGTCACAAACTGTTCGGTGGCCAGGGTCAGGTGGACGGCCTGCAGGTAAAGACCCGGGACCTGTTTGCGGCTCCGGGGATCATGGCACAGCTGGCGCGGCAACTGCCCGGGGAATACCGGGTCCGGGACTGGAGCCAGACCCAGGGGTCCCTGTTCGCCGCGGTGAAAATGGAGAAAATTATGGTCAGTCTGCTGTTACTGAGCGTGGTGGCGGTTGCGGCCTTCAACATCGTCTCGACGCTGGTGATGTCGGTAGCGGAAAAACGGCGGGATATCGCCGTGTTGCGAACCATGGGCGCCCGAACCCGGGGCGTCATGGCGATCTTCATCGCCCACGGCCTGGGGCTGGCAACGGTGGGCATTGGCGCTGGCTGCCTTTTGGGGGTGCTGCTGGCATTCAACATTTCCGACATCACAGTGTTTATGGAGAATCTTCTGGGAGTGAAATTATTTGATCCCTCGATCTATTTCATCAGCGAACTGCCATCAGACCTGCAGTGGCCGGACGTGATTGCGGTGGTGCTCTGCTCACTGCTGCTGAGCCTGATGGCTACGCTGTATCCCGCCTGGCGGGCCGCCTCCATCGCCCCGGCGGAGGTGCTGCGTTATGAGTGAGGCGGTATTGCGCTGCGAGGGGCTGGGGCGTGTCTACGAAGACGGGGATCGTTCGATTAGGGTACTGGAGGGCATCGATTTCGAGCTTCCCCCCGGTGACAAGGTCGCTGTGGTGGGAGCGTCTGG
>JAACFI010000057.1 GCA_009937575.1 Haliea sp. | reverse complement strand
CGCGGGTGGGTGGCGTACAGGCCGTGGTAGGTGCCCACCTTCCTGCCGGTGGTTTTGGCCTTGACCCGCTGGAACTGCTCCTGGTCCTTGAGCACGCCGATCACCGCCAGCAGGGCGTCCGGGTCGTAGCCCGATTTGTACATGTACTCGGCCCCCAGGCCGTCCGCTTCCAGTTCCATGTCCCGGCCGTAGCCGCTGACCAGTTCCGCGCCGTACATCTGCGAGGCGTCGGCGAGGTCGCCGCTGCCGGTGAGGATGTAGGCGGTGGTGGCGATGACCTTGTTGGTGATATCGGCAGTCTGCCGGCGGCCGTGGTGGCGCCCGGTGATATGGCCGATCTCGTGGGCCAGTACCCCGGCCATTTCCGCCTCGGAATCCAGGTAGGACAGCAGGCCGCGGTTCATGTAGATGTAACCGCCTGGCAGGGCGAAGGCGTTGATGTCAGGGCTGTCGATGACGGTGAAGGTGAACTTCATGTTCGGCTTGTCGCTGTTGGTCACCAACCGCTGGCCGACCCGGTTGACGTAGGCCTGCAGTTCCGGGTCGTCGTAGGCGGCGCCCTCGGCCATCATCTGTGCGTGCATTTCGTTGCCGATTTCCACCTCGCGGCCCTGGCTGCCCACCACCACGCTGGAGCCGCCGCTGGAGGGATTCGAGGCGCAGCCGGCGAGCAGGATCAGGGCCAGTATGGCGCCGATCCAATGGCGCGCGGAGCGCACCCTACGGTTGCTAATACTCACTTGATAGGAACTCGAGCAACTGGTTGGCAATGCCATCGCAGGCGGTGCCCTGCACCGGGGCAATGATAGGAATGGGCACCACCACCGCCGGCATGTAGGACTGGCCGGTGGCGCTGGTGTTGACCCGGCCGACCTCCGCCCGGTCGGTGAAGTCCCAGATGGCGGCCTCGTAACTGGCCTCGTTGGTCCAGGTACCGAAGCCGAAGCAGCCACCGCCGCCAGGGCCGATGGCGCAGGTCATGGAACCGGCGGAATCGGTGCGCTCGGTGGAGCCGTCGATCCAGATCATGTACTCGGTTTTCAGCTCCGCCATTTTCATCGCCACTGGTTCCTGCAGCATCAACTTGTCGATGTCCTCCGGCTTGAGCGGTGCGGTGCGCGGCTCGAACCAGGGATACAGGGCGTTGATGAACTCCAGCTCACCGATCACGGTAATGGACCTGTCTTTCGAGGAGATATGGTCCCCCACGCACTCGATAAAATCCGGCTCGGTCTCGTAATCGCTGGCGTGGCGCCGGCCCAGGATCACCACTGAGGAGTCGCCGATACCCTCGGTGGGCACGTTGAATACCATCTCGTCCACCTCGCTGGTCACACAGGCGGAGGTGGTGGTGATTACGGCACCCAGCAGCAGGGCGCGCAGAGGCGTGCTGGTCATGGAACTCCCTCCTCGGACTGTGGCGTCTGCCACTTCTCCTGCAGCCAGTCCTGCACTGCCGGTACCCGGGTGAAATTGGTTGCGAAATTGGCGCCGGCGTCCCTCAGGGCCATCACCGCCGCCAGGTTCACCGCTCCCTCATCGGTCTGCATGAAGGCGGTGGGGGTCTTGCCGTAGGAGGTCATGGTCCACTCGGCGATGGGCTGGCCACTGGAACTTATCATCTCGAACCGGTAGCGCATCCAGATTTCATAGACCTTGATATTGGTGTGGGCGGGGATGGCGTACTGCAGTTCCTCAACGTGGGGGATGATTACTGCGTCCACTATCTGGTTCATCTGGCCGGGGCCCGGCTGGCCCTTCATATGCACCATCTCGTAAAACATCCCGCCCCACAGCTTGTCCCACATCTGCACCTGGGCCTGGCCGGTCTTCACGATCCAGCTGGACTCCTGGCGGGTCTTGGCCTTATCGAAGAATTCGTGGTTGGCGAACTCCTCCGGGTACCACACCCCCATGGTCAGGGGCAGGGGCTCCATCAGCGGCTCCGGAAACTGGCCCTCCACATCCACCCGGGCCGGTCCGCAGGCGCTGAGCAGGACCAGCAGTGCCGCGGCCAGGGCCAGGCGGACTTCAGGGGCGGAAATCATTGAGCGCGACAAAAGTGCCTCCATTACGAAAAGTCAGCTCCCTCATAAGTGTAGCGAATCGGATGCCGGTGGTCTGCAGGTGCGGGGCGCGGATAAATTGTACCGGGAAACCCACCGCGTGGATGCGCACCAGGCGGTTGCCCTCGGCGTCGGCCCGGTTGATACGGTCCACCGTGTCGATCACCTGGGCGATGGACTCGCCGGTGAATTCGTCGCCGAACACGTAGAGGCTGATCTTCTTGCCCGGGTCGTAGAAGGTGCGGATGGCGGCGGTAATGCCCTCCACCGGGCTGGAATTACTGAACACGTTCCAGTTGCGCAGGTTCTGCATGATCACCTTGCGCCGGCTGGGAGTGTCCGGGATCCACTGGCCCCGGTAACGGCTGAACATGTACTGGCCCATGTCGTTCATCACCTGTATACCCTTGACCTCGGGGTAGATACTGAGGGTGGCCTCCAGTTCCGACATCATACGCTCCCAGGCGTAGGAGAACATGGAACCCGAGGTGTCGATGATGAAGATGATGTACTCGCTGTCCACGGGAATGCCGCCGATCAGGTTGTTCTTCGACTTGTACTGGGCGCCCAGCAGGCGCTTCTGCTCCTCGGAAAGGGCCTGCCTGGCAATGGCCAGCTGCTCGGTCACCACGTCGTTGCTGTTGGTCTGCACCTGTATGCTGTCGTGACGGGACCTCACGCTGGCCAGCTGGCCGCGCAGGATCGCGATCCGCTCCTCGTATTCAGACAACTGTTCGTGCTTTGCGTTCAGGTCCCGGTTCAGCACCCGGGTATCGCCGCGGATCTCGAACAGCTGCTCCTGCAGGTTGGCCACCACCCCCTCGAGGTTGACGGTGGAGGCCTCGATGATCTGCGGCTGCACGGTCTTGGTGATCATCAGCAGCAGGATTACCGCGCCGAAACCACAGCAGATCACATCGAGAAACGACAGCGAGAATTCCTCCGGCGCCCTGCGCTTCTCCCTGGCCATCAGGGCCAGTCCTTGGACGGTGCCAGGAAGGAGCCGCGGCTCACCTGGGCCAGTTGCCAGAATTCAGAGGCGGCCATCGGGTCACCCTCCATGGGGGCCAGGACGATGTTGATCGGCACGTTGCGTGGCAGCCGCTTGACCGCCTGCCGGTAAAGCTTCTGCCGGTCGCGCCCGCTGACCTTGTTGCCCCTCGGTGGCGTGGTCCCCTGGGTGGGCAGGCCGTCGGTGATCAGGAAGATATTGTCCGGCGACGGGCTCAGGGTCTGCAGGGCCAGGAAGGCGTTTTCCAGACTGGTGCCGCCACTGGGGGTGATCTTGCGCAGTTCGCTGGATACCTCCTCCAGCTGCGCCTGGTTGGCCACTTCCAGCCACTTGCCCTCGGTACCCGGCAGCGCCGGGCCGGCCTCGGTGTTGAATTTGAGCACCTGGTACTTGCTGCCCACCGGCAGCTGGGCGGTGAGCCAGTCTACGGTATTGAGGCTGCGGCTCCACTTGTCCGACTGGCGCTGGATCGCCGGGTCCATGTTGCGCAGCCGGATGATCTGCACCAGCTTGTCCGCCAACATACTGGAGGACACGTCCAGCAGGATGGCGATGTGGCGGCCCCCCAGATTGAGCCCGGTGAGGTACTGGCGGTTGCCCTCGCCGATGAAGGTGCGGGCGCTGTCGCCGCTTTCCTCCTGGGCGGCCTGCCGCAGTTTTTTCACCTCCTCCTCCAGGGACAGGACTTCCGCCTTCAGCGCCTCGATGTCGCTGCGATCGGTGTAGCCGTCGCGCCTCAGCGCCTCGATCAGGGCCTCGTACTCGTCGATGTCCTCGATGATCCGGGTCGCCCGTCCCTGGGCTTCCACCATCTGCATATCCACGTCCGACAGGGTGTTGCGCAGTTTCACCAGGCCCGCCTCGCCGTCGCGGATATCCTCCTCCAGCATGTTGACCTCCGAGAGCAGGTCCCGGTTCAGATCCCTGGAATGGGCCTCGATGGAGTGGTCGATGATCAGGAACACCAGCACCACGGCGCCGAAGCCGCAGGACATGATGTCCAGGAAACTGAGGTTGAAGGTGGTGAATTCGCGCTTTTTGCGGGCCATCGGGTGCTACCCCCGGACCTCGATCAGCAGGGCGCCGACCTGGCCGCCGATTGCGATGCTATCCCCCGCGCCCAGCCGCTGGCCGTCCGCGTAGTCCTCATCGTTCACTCGGGGCGGTGCGCCGCCTCCTCGCAGTTGCCAACCGTCTCCCCCGTCGAACAGTTCCCAGCCGTCGGCCACCGGGGTGCCCGCCGCCACCAGGGGCACTGCCTGTGCGCCCTGCAGCAGATGGGTTGCCGGTAGGGGTGGTGGCGCCTCCTCCACCGGTGCTGGCTGTGGCTCCAGCGAACGCGGTGCGATGGCCTGTTGCAGCCAGGGCAGGGCGGTGATGAAACTCAGGGCCTGGCCGCGCTGCACCAGCCGGTCCGCGTGCTGTTCCAGCGCCTGTTGCATGGCGTGGCGCTCCAGCTCCTGCACCTGCGGCAACTGTGCCGCCAGCCCGGGCAGCAGGGCAACCAGCGGGTCCACCAGCACCTGGTCCCCGGGCTGCAGACTGCCGATGCTCTGCCCGGCGCCGTCGAACAGTCGCTGCCCCGCACCCAGCAGTTCGTCCCGCGTCACGCGGGCACGGTAGCCGTTGATTTCCAGGTTGATCTCCCCCTCCTGGCGCAGGGTGCGCAGCGTATCGGGCAGGGCGTCGTAGAGTTGCTGTTCGGTGGCCGCCTTGCGCCGCGGGTCGAAGCGGGTCTGGCGGATGAACCCCGAGGCGATCACCTCCACCAGCCGCTCCTGCAGCTGCAGCAGGCCGCAGCCCGGCAGCGGCAGGCTGCGCCTCAGTTCCACCTGGCCGGCGCTCTCCGCCAGCTCCGTAAGCAGTGCCTGGTGCAGCTGCACTTCCAGGTGAAACAGGCGACCCGCGCCGCCGTACAGACTGCCCAGTGCGACGCTGCGGTGCACCAGGCCCACCGCGTCAAAGGGGCACTGCTGCACGATGCCCAGCAGCAGGGCCAGCTGGTCCCGTTGCATGCTGCCGGACACCGCCAGCAACATCTCATCGGGCTTGCCTGCCTCCCGGTGCAGCTGTTGCAGGTGGGCGTGCACCAGGTCGCCGGTGTGCCGGGCGGGCCCCAGGGCTGGTTGCAGGGGCTCGGTGCTCAGCTGCCACCAGTAGCGGGTATTGATATTGCGCGGCTCCAGCCGGGCGCTGGCCCGGGCCTCGCGGCCGAATTTGTACTGCTGCCCGGCCAGCAGGGCGTAGCCGGGGCTGCGCAGGTGGTGGTCGCCGCACCACAGCTGCAGGTTGCTGTCGCTGATGTCCAGTAGGGCGAGGGTCATATCAATGGGCCCAAGGCCTGGTCATGCCACGTGAGTTGGCCCTGCTGCCCCTGTTTACTCGTCCAGCAAGGCAGGAATTGCGCAGTGTGGTGGGCCCACATAAGCAATTTCTAACGCAGCTGGGCGAGTAAACAGGGGCAGCCCTTCGGGTTGCAACAGAAACAGCGCCACTCTTCGTTACTCGTCGTTCAATTGGAATAACCAAACTTCTCTCCTCGCGCCTCGATTGGCGCTGTTTCTGTTGCAACAGGGCCAGCTCACGTGGCATGACCAGGCCTTAGGTGGCGCAGCAGGCGCTTGTCGGCGTAGCGCTGGCAGTCCAGCACCAGCCGTTCCTGGGACAGTTGCAGCTGGTGCAGGCAGAACATGATGATGATACTCAGCACCAGCGCCACGAAGGTACTGTTGAAGGCCACCCCCAGGCTTACGGTCACGCCGGAGATGTCGCCCTCCACCGCCTTGTAAGCCTGCCCCAGGGCCTCGCCGATACCGCGCACGGTGCCGATAAACCCCACCGAGGGGATCGCCCAGGCGATGTAGCGCACCATCGATAATTCCGAGTCCAGCCGGTCCGACTCCACCTCGCAGCTCTCCTTGATGGTATCCGACACCGCCTGGATGCTGCCGGTGGTGGCGAAACGCTGCAGGGCGGACAGCAGGGTGCGCGGCAGCAGGTAGTCCTGCTCGGCGTCCGGCAGGGCTTCCAGGGAGCGACTGTACTCCCGGGAGTCCTCCGGCAATACACTGGTGCCTTCGGGGATGTCCAGCAACCTGCGATCCAGCAACTCCTGCTCGCGCATCGCCCGGCGGGCCTTGTAGCCCATAATCGACAGGGCCCAGATCAGCAGTATGAAACAGGCCTCCTGCTCGAAATCCCGGATCACCACGGTGAAACTGCGTTCCGGCACGTAGTCCTCGCCGGCGGCCTGCAGCGCCATCTCCCGCTGGATCTGGGCGTCGGCGCTGGGGCGGATGGCGCCCACGTACACCGCATGCACCACGATCACCGCGATCAGCAGGGCGAACAGCTGGTAGATGAACTCTGACGACATCCTCTGCTTCATGTTGTATTCCTATATGTCTACCGGGAAGGACACCGACAGGTCCTCGGAAATTTCCTCGGATGCCTGGTAGTCGTAGGGTGAGTCATCCCGCGCTGGGGCCGCCTCCGGCTCTGGCTCGGGTTTCTTATCCTGCTCATCGGCGACCGGGGGCTCCGACCCGGGGAGATCCTGCTCCCCGGAGTCCTGGGCGAGGCCCGGCGCCCCCCACAGCAGGAGCAGGGTCATCGCCGCGGCAAGCTGGGTTCTGGTCATGACTCACTCCGCATAGCGCGCCAACCGGAATCCTACGTCATCCCGGCCGGCTTGCCCATAATCCCGGTGAGACAGGCGCAGCTCGGCGATCTTGCTGTGGGCCCAGCTGGCACCGCGAATCACGTAGTTGTCGCCCCCCTGGGGGCCCAGGGGATCGGTCTGGGTGGCGCCGTTGGCGGAGGGAATGCCGTATACGTCGTGTGCCCACTCCGCCACGTTGCCGCCCAGGTCGTACAGGCCCTTGCTGTTGGGACCGAAGGAGGCCACCGTGGCGCTGGTCACGTGGCCGTCGGTATAGCCGTTGAGAATGCGCCCGGTGACATAGGCGGAGGTGTTGTCGGCGTAGTTCTCCACCGCCAGTGTCGGCGGGAAACTGTCCCCCCAGGGGAATTTCAGCCAGTTGGGTCCGTCGGCGCGGGCCGCCCAGGCCCACTCTGCCTCGCTGGGCAGGCGGTAACCGGTGGCGGAGGGGTTGTAACCGTTGATGATGCCCTTGGTCTCCCGGTAGAAGGGGGGCAGGCCCTCGCGCTTGCTCAGCCAGTTGCAGAAGGAGGCTGCCTGCTGCCAGCTCACCTGTACGGCCGGCTGGTGCTCCCGGTTGAGGCTGTTGCCGTCGATCTGCCCGGAGTTGTGGTCCGCCTGGTACAGGCGGAACTGGGCGTTGGTGACCTCGGTGGTGGACAGGTAGAACATGCGCCGCAGTGACACCGGATGCAGCACCTCGTTGGCCCGCCGGCCGGGCTCCCGCCGGGAGGCGCCCATGGTGAAATCCGCCTGGGCGGATTCCCCCGGCTTGAACAACAGCAGGGTCTGTCCCAGGGAGGTGGTGATCTCCGGCTTGAGGCGGGCCATGCGCGCCGCCTGCTCGGTCTGCAGGGTCACCTGAACCAGTTGCTGCAACCCGGGGCGGGGGGTGACCCGGCGGCGCACTGTGGCGTGGCCCTCCAGCGCCACTTCCACCGAGTGTTCGAAAGCGGGCAGGGACAGGGTCTGGCTGCCGCGCCCCCGGGGCTTGCCGTCCACCCGCAGGATGGCGTTGGCGGGAGAGATCTCGAAGCGCACCTCACCGAGCTGTGCCTTGAGGCTTATGGTGCGCTCGTCGCGGCCCGCCGCCGGCAGTTCCACGCTGCCGTTGTAGCGCCGGTAACCGGGCTTGAATACCGCCAGGCGGTGCTTGCGCCCGGGGCTGATCTCCAGGGTCAGGGGGGTCTGCCCCTGGAATTCCCCGTTAAGGGTAACGTTGGCGCCGGCCGGTTTGCTGGCCAGTTCCAGTACGCCCGCTGCGGGCTGCAGCTCAACGGTGCCCAGGTCCTGTGGCTGGCCGGCGGTCAACTCCAGGATCTGGCCCCAGTCGGCGAAGCTGGCCAGTTGCAGGATCAGCTGGCGCTCCCCCTGCAGGATCTCCACCGTGGCGGGGGTGGTGGCCACGGTCTCCCCGTCCACCAGGATGTCGGCCCCCGCCGGGCGGCTGTCGATGCTGACCTCGGCCCAGGCCGGGGACAGGGCCAGCTCCATGCCCTGGGGCAGCTGGCGCCCGGTGATTTCCAGGGGCTGCGCGTGGGGCAGGTAACGGTCCAGCTGCACCTGCAGCTGGTGTTCCCCGGCCTCGACCGGCAGGTCGGCCAGGGGCGTCTCGCCCACCGCCTCGCCGTCGATGAGGACTTTGGCGCCGGGGGGCTGGCTGTTCACCGACAGCAGGCCGGGCAGGGGTCGCAGCACCAGCTCGGCGCGCTGGCTGTCGCGGTCGTTTACAGTGACCTCGGTAACCATCGGGTGGTAGCCCTCGGCGGTGGCCGTGACCTGGTAGGTGCCCGGGCGCAGCAGGTAGCGCTCGCCGAAGGGCAGGGCCAGGCCGTCGATGTCAACCTCCGCCGGGTTCTCGGCGATCACCACGACCTGCAGGGAGCGGGCGGTGAGCAGGAAGGCCATTACCAGCAGGAATACCGCCGCGGTGCCCAGCAGCACCCAGCGCAGTGGGTTGGCGCGCCTCGGTGGCGGCGCCGCGCCGGGTTCCAGCGGCTCGAAGGCGCTGGGTTCTATGGCCTCCAGGGGGGCGTTGTCCGCATCGGACATCAAATTTTCTCCACGCAGGCGATGGTGATCGGCGACGGTACCGCGTCGTGGACAACCACGATCTCCTGGCGCACATCCCGGTAACCGACCCGGCTGCCCACCGCGGTGTACACACCCGGCCGCAGGGTCAGCTCACGCTGTTGAAAGCGCCCCAGCCGCGCCACCTTGTAAACGATGACCTCGGTTTCCATGTCCGAGCGCAGGGTGACAGTCACCGGGGTGTTGGCCTGCTGCAACAGGACCTGCAGCTCCCGGATCTGCTGGTCCAGCACTGGCCCGCGGGGGGTGATGCGCCTGGCCTGCTCCAGCAGTTTTTCGGTGGCCTCCGCCACTGCCACATCCGACAGGCGTCCGGGTTCATCCAGGGCGATGCGGAACTGCTTGTCCAGCCTCGCCCGGGGTTGGCTGCGCTTAAGGCCCTCGCTGGCGAACAGTACGCTGGCGTCGATCTTGCGGGCTTTCTCGTAGGTCTCTACCGCCTGCTGCCACTGTTCACCCTGTTGGTACTTCTCACCCTGGCGCTTCAGGCTGGACAGGCGATAGGCGGTTTCCGCCGCGTCCACTTCCTGCAGGGCGCTGGCAGCCTCATCGGAGCCAGGCTGCAGTTTGGCGGCGGCGCGGAACGACTTGCGGGCGCTGTCGAAACGGTTTTCGTCCAGGGCCGCGTAACCGTCGCTCATGGCGTCGTTGAAACGCTGCTCCAGGTGGGCCGCCGCCACCCGCTCCAGCTCGGCGGCCACCCGCTGGTGCACCGGGTCCAGGGCCGCCGCCTGTTTCAGCGATGCCTCCGCCCGGGCCAGGTCAGCCGCCGCCTCGGCCTCAGCGGCCTGCTCCAGCAGGGTGATCAGTTCCGGCAGGACCTGGACCCTCTGGCGCAGTTCCGCCAGTCCCGGTGCCCCTGGCTCGAGCAGTTCGGTGGTGTCCAGGGCGGTTGTGGCGACGGCGACATCACCGGCCTCGATCGCCTGGCGGGCGGTCTCCAGCTGCTCATCCACTCGCGCCGGGATGCTGTCCTGCAGCGCCTGGAAGGCCGCCAGCGATTCCTGGTAGCGGCCCTTCGCCGCTTCATATTCGCGGGTTTTGTACAACTCGTCGCCGGCGGCGGCCAGCTCCCCAGCGGCGGCAAAAGGCTCCGGCGCCCATTGCTGTACGCCGCCCTCCTCCAGGGCGAACTGTATGTCCAGCAGCTCCTGCAGCACGTCCTGGGCCTCCTTGCGCAGCTTCGCCAGTTGCGCCTCGGACCAGGGAGAAACGTCCTCTTTCGCCACCGGGCTCTTTATCGGCACTGGTGGCGCCGTGGCGGGGCTATCGGTTGGGGCGGCTGCCTGTTCACCGGTGGCTGCCGTCGGCCCCGGTTCGGGGGTGGCCAACCGCTCCGGCAGCCAGAAGATCACCAGCGCGGCGAGTAACAGTAGCCCCCCAAGGGCCGGTAGTACCCAACCGGGGGTGCCACGGGAGACGGTTTCCTGGGGTGCCACCTGTTCCGCGGGCGCAGGTTGCGCCACGTCAAAGGGCGTGGGCTGGAGGGGATCGTTGGGGGATGACATCGCGTTGCGAGGGCCTTGCGCTTATTACTGCAGTGGATCAGGGTGCGTCGCTGGCGGCGGCGTCTTCCGGCAGCTCCAGGGAGCCCACCTCAGTGCGGTAGATTTCTGCCAGTACCTCCCGCCACTGGGCGTACTGGTCCTCGACGTTACCGCTGAGCATCACCGTGCGATCATCCAGCTCGATCACCTGGGGGGTGATTTCAGCTTCCAGGGACATGCCCAGTTCCTCCAGGGCCTGCACGTGGATCTGTGCCTCGTTGCGTTTCTCCAGGCCGCTCTTGAGCAGGTAGCCGCCGCCGATGATGGCGACATTGCCGGCTGTGCGGGTCATGGCGCTGTCACCCTGGCTGGCGCCCGCGATCCCCGCCAGGATGGCCAGGCCGCCGGTAATCAGGCGCCGGGTGCTCTCGGCCTTGAGTTCCTTGAGGGCCATCGCCTCTTCGTAACTGAGCTTGCGCCACTCCTGGTAGGGACCGTCCATCTGCTGGTCGAAGGTCACGTAATACTCCTGCAGCGTGTCGATAAACATCTGATCACGCTCGCGTATGGTGCGCACCCGCTCCAGCATGGGATCGCCCTCCGCCGGGAGGCGCAGCACGATGTAGTGCTCTTTGCGGTTCTGGCCCAGGTAGCCGTCGAAGGAATCGGCGGAGAAACTGCGCGCGAACAACAGCTCGGTGACCGTGCGTATGTTCTCCCGGTCCTCCTGTCGCAGCGCCTCCTGCTTCTGCAGCAGGTCATTGGCGATGGTGTTGTACACCGCCTGGAAGGGGTCGAAGGTGGTGCGGGTGGTCATCTTGTAGGCATAGCTGCTGGCGTTGCCGGTGTATTGCTTGTCCAGCCACAGGTAGCCGCGGGAGTCGGTGGCGGTGACCTGCAATTGCAATTCCTCGCCGTCGGAATGCAGGATCTTGCCCCTTACCATCAGGTCGGTGATCTGCTGGTCGTCGGGCACCACCCGCACCGCTCCCCAGGCGCCGCTGTCCTGCATGGCCTCGGACAGCAGGTTGGGCATGTAGCGGGCCTCCGCCTTGCGCACCTCGGGGTAGATGCGCTCGTCGTCTTCCTCGTCGTAGTCATCGATGCCCGGGTCGAATACCGCGATACCCACGTCCAGCAGCAGAGTTTCCCCCACCTCGGTGGATGCGCCGTTGACGCTGGGTACCGAGGTGCTCTTTATTGACCTGCTGACGCAGCCACCGAGCACCAGGGCCAGGCTTAACAGCGCCACCAGGCGCAGGCAGGTTACCCGATTCATTCAGAAATTCCCTTGTACTTGCGGTACTCGTCCCACAGCTTTTCGCGCACCGCCGGATCGGGTTCGCGCATTGCCGCCTCTCGCAGCTGGCGCGCCACCACGTCGTCGTCATTGCCGTCGGGGATGTCCGGCGGGGGCGGGTACTTGGCGGTGTTCTGGGGGACACCACCGCCACCGCGGGAGGCGCCACCCATGCCGCCACCGCTGCTGTAACCGCCGCCCTGTTCGGCCATGCCGCCGTCGTAGGGGCTGTTGCCATGACCGCCGCTGCCGGACGCGGCTTCCTGTTCAGATTGTTGCTGCGAGCTGGTCGGCACCCCCTCACGAGTGGCGCGCCGCTGGGCCTGTTGCTCCTCCAGGATCATGGCGTCGAACTCGCCGGTGCCTTTCTCCAGCTGGCCTTCGAGGATCGCCACCTGCTCCGCCGGGGTCAGGGGGCCGCTGGCCCCGGTGCCGCCCGGCTGACCCGGTGTGCCGCTGCCGGCGGGATCGCCGCCCGCGTAGCCGCCGCCCTGGGCGCCAGCCCGTCCGGCGCTGCCACCGGCGTGTCCGCCACCGCCTTCACCCATGGCGCCGCCTTCGCCGGCACTCCCGGCCTGCTGGCCTTGTCCGCCTTCACCGCTTTGGCCCATGGCCTCTTCCAGGGCACCCATGGCCTCTTCGAAGGTGGGTTCGTTGTCGCGCATATCCGGCAGGGCGTCACTGTCGCCGGCGGCGCCCTCTCCGAACCCGGGGTCGCCCGCCGCGGGATCGCCCGCCGCAGGGTCGCCTGCCGCAGGATCGCCCGCCGCAGGATCGCCCGCCGCAGGATCGCCTGCCGCACCGCTTTCGCCACCGGTACTGGCGGTGTCCTGCATGCCCGGTTCGCCGCCTTCACCGCTTTCGCCCGGAAATTCTCCCTGGGGGAAGTCGCCCAGGTCGCCGTTGCTGCTGCCCTGGCTGCCTGACTGTTGCGAGGAGGCACCGCCCGGGGAGGAACTGCCCGACTGGCCCTGGCTGCTGCTCGGGGACTGGCTGCTGCTGGACGAAGAACTGCTGCTGGACTGGCTGCTCGAAGACGAACTGCTCGAGCTGCTGGAGGACGAGCTGCTCGAAGAGGAACTGCTGGGCGAGGAGGGCGCGCTGGTGCTGGGGGTGGAAGGCGTCTGCGGTGTGGTGGGATTGCTGGCGCTGGGGCAGCCGCTGAGAACCAGGCAGGCGCATGCAGGCACCGCCAGCTTCACCAGCCATTGCCACCCTGTGTCAATTAACTTCATATGCCCTGACTATCTTTTCCGTATCTACCGGTTCTCCCGCCTCGAAGCGAGGCCGGAACCTGGTTTTGCGCAACTGGCGCATTATCCGGTTGGCCCGGGCCCGGTTGACGACCTCGTTGTCGTCTATCCAATCCAGGTCGACCACCCGCCCGCGCGCGGTAACCCCGAATTCTAACAGGATATCCCCCACCTCATGATTGTCGACCTCTGGCAGCGCCCGCACCCCGTCCAGGTTGGGCAGCATCACCGGTTGGCCAAACAGCCGGTCTATATGTAATTGGGCATCATCGCGGTCCACAAGTTCCGCCATGGCTTCCCGGTAGGCCTGCAGCGCGTCTTCGCGCTCCTCGTGCCACAGGCGCCAGTCGCCGAGCATCACCAGGGCGTTGGCGGAAGCCAGCCCCTTGTCCTCTTCAGCCTGTGCGGTCTGCTGTTCCTGTTTCTGTTCGATGCCGTACATGGCGAGGATGACGGCGCTGCCCTTGTCGTAGCTCTGGGCCCGGTAGGCGTTGAACCGGCTCATCTGCTGCCGCGTACCCAGATCGTCGGCTTCACCGTAATCCTCCTCGGGCTTGTAATCGGCGATCAGGTACTGGGCCTGCAGCATGCCCGTCAGGGGGGGTAGCAGCAGCGGTGACTCCTGGCCCTCCCGGTCGATAATGTCGTTCAGGGCCAGCCGATAGAGGTCCCACATGCTCATCAGCCGGGTGAAACCCGCGGCTCCCAGGCCCAGGTGATAGGCGTTGTACTGCCAGCGGGCCTGCTGCATCAGGGCCTGGGCGCGCAGTTCACCCTGTTCCATGGAGCGCACCTGCACCCGGTACATGTAGTGCTGGCGCTCGTCCGCGTCGGCGTACTGCCCCAGGGCGATGTGGCTGGCGATCTGCCCCTGCAGCAGTGGCAGTTGCTGCGGGCTGTAGAGGCCGTCGTTGATACGCGACAGGTGCACCCCGCGCTTGAACAGTTCCACCGCCTCCCTGTGGCGTCCCTGGTTCTGCAGGGTGTGGCCCAGGCTGAGAATCTGCTCCGGCAAGTCGGCGCCGTAGGCCCCATGACTGGTTTCGATGGCCCTGATGGCATCCCGGTAGGACCGCTCCGACTGCTCCAGGTCCCGCGCGCTGTCCAGTGGCTCTGACGCCGCCCACAGAGGGGCCGTGCCGGCCAGCAGGGCGAGCAGCAAGACGCGCTTGCAGACGGCGGGATTCAAAACGCCCCCTGCCGCGGGTTGTGATGGGATTTACCGCGATTCATGTTTCAGCTCTGTCCACTTACCAGTATATACGTTAAAGACTGCAGATGGACAAATCTGTCACAGTTGGAAGATGGACAAATTTTTTATTGTTTTGGGGTCAATACCCCGCCACCCACCCCCCGGGCCGGCGGGTGTCGGTGGCACCGAACAACCACCCGTCCTGCAACATGATGGAATTGGTACGCCCGGAGGTACGTTTGCCGGGCTCCACCGGGTGCCCCAGCTGCTCCAGCAGCAGCACGGTGTCCGGGCTGAGACCCCGCTCGATCCGCAGCCGGTCCGGCATCCACTGATGGTGTACCCGGGTTGCCGCCGCTGCCGAGGCGATATTCATGTCGAATTCCATGGCGTTGAGGATGGTCTGCAATACCGTGGTGATGATGACACTGCCCCCCGGGCTGCCGGTCGCCAGCCAGGGTTCGCCGTCCCGGAATACCATGGTGGGGGACATGGAGGACAGGGGCCGCTTGCCCCCCTGGATGCGATTGGCTTCCCCCTGCACCAGCCCGAAGGCATTGGGGTGGCCCGGACGGGCGGCGAAATCTGCCATCTCATTGTTCAGCAGCATGCCGGTGCCGGGCACAACGATGTGGGAGCCGAAGCTGAAGTTAAGTGTGTAGGTGTTGCTGACCACGTTGCCATGGCGGTCCGCCACTGTGTAATGGGTGGTATCGCTGCTCTCCTCGTGCAGGCGTTTTCCCGGGATGATCTCAGCCGAGGGAGTGGCTCTGTCGGGGTCGATCAGCTGCCGCTGGCGGGCCGCGTAGTCCCGGCTGATCAGGGCCTGCACCGGTACCTCCACGTAATCAGGGTCACCCAGGTAGCGGCTGCGGTCGGCGTAGGCCAGCTTCATGGTCTCCACCAGGTGGTGCAGGTAGGCGGCGCTGTTGTGGCCCATGGCTCCCAGGTCAAAGCCCTCCAGGATGTTCAGCATTTGCAGGATATGCACCCCGCCGGAGGAGGGGGGCGGGGTCGAGACCACCTCGAATTCGCGGAAGCGGCCGCGCACCGGTTCCCGCTCCAGGGGACGGTAAGCGGCCATGTCCTGTGAGGTAATCAAGCCGCCATTGTCGGCCATGTTGGCGGTGATGCGGCGCGCCACCTCGCCCTGGTAAAACCCCGCAGCGCCCCGTTTGCTGATCTGTTTCAGGGTCCAGGCCAGGTCCGGCTGGCGCCAGGTGTCGCCGATAGCCAGGGGGCTGCCGTCTTCCTGGAAAAACAACTTCAGGGCCTCGGAGTCCTTGCGCAGTTGTGCGCCACGGGCCTCGATATCCGCGTTAAAAGCAAAACTGACCTCCAGGCCCTGTTCCGCCAGGGCGATGGCCGGTGCCAGCACCTGCTGCCGACTCATGCTGCCGTAGGTATCGAGTGCATGCAGCAATCCGGCCACGGTGCCGGGCACACCGGCGGACTGGTGGCTGAAAAATTCCCGTTGCCGGTCCACCTCGCCGTTGTCCTTGAGGAACATCTCGCGGCTGGCCGCGGCCGGGGCGGTCTCCCGGTAGTCGACCAGGGTCTGGCGCCTGTCTTTCGCCATATGTATCAGCATAAAACCGCCGCCGCCGATATTGCCGGCCTTGGGATAGGTCACCGCCAGGGCGAAACCGGTGGCCACCGCGGCGTCCACCGCGTTGCCCCCCTGGCGCAGGATCCCTGCGCCCACCTCGGCGGCGATTTTCTCCGGTCCCACCACCATGCCGTGCTGCGCCACCACCGGCAGGAAGCGCTCCTGGTAGTTGATGATGGGCTTGTGTTGTTCCTTCGCCAGGCCGACGGGGAGGGCCCCCGGCAGCAGGGTCAGGCTGGTCAGGGCCAGTAGCAGGGCTCGCAGTCTGTTCACGTTACTCGTGTCCTCATCTTTTACCGGGGGACTTTAACTGTTTTCCGGCGCGACGCATACTCGTGGCATGCGATGGCGGTGCCCGACGACGCCGGGGCAGGGAGGGGCAATATGCAGGTACTGATCGAGGAGTTGACCCGCCGCTGGCGGCAGATGTTCGACGCCCTGGCGGCTGGGGATGACCTGCCGCCGGGATCGCGCCTGCGCGCCGAGGGCATGATGGAGTCGCTGCTGCTCCTTGGGAGCAGCAGCGAGGCGGAGGTGGATGCGGCCATGGACGCCTGTTACCAGGCGGCCTTCGGCCGTTCCCTGGCAGCGGACTTCGGCGAAGACTGGCGAGACTTCTACCCCTTCCCACAGATCCCCGCGGTAGCCCGGCGGGCGCCGGTGTTCCCCAGCACGTCGGATTGACTATAATGCAGCTCCGCTAACCAGTGAACAGGCCCCGAGACATTGCACTACGACGAGTTCCGGCGCGAGTATACCGCCGGTGGCCTGACCCGGGACATGCTGGACCCGGACCCCCTGCGCCAGTTCGAACACTGGCTGGAACAGGCAGTGAGGGCGGGGCTGGAAGACCCCACCGCCATGGTGCTGGCCACCGTGGAGGACAGCGGCGCCCCCTGGCAGCGCATCGTGCTGCTTAAGGGCCTGTCCCAGGGAGGGTTCGTGTTCTACACCAATTACGACAGCCCCAAGGCCGCCGATATCGCCAGTCGCAACCAGGTGTCCCTGCTGTTTCCCTGGAACGAACTGGACCGGCAGGTAATCATCGGCGGTCGCGCCGAGAAAATGAGCGTCGCCGAGTCCGCCAGTTACTTCGCCACCCGTCCCCGGGAGAGCCAGATCGCCGCCTGGGCTTCCCGCCAGAGCCGTCCGATTTCAAAGCGCGCCCTGCTGATCGAGGAGTTCAAGGCGATGAAGCGGAAGTTCGGCAAGGGGGAGATCCCGCTGCCTGACTTCTGGGGCGGTTACCGGGTGCACCCTCAGCGTATAGAATTCTGGCAGGGGGGGGAGCACCGCCTGCATGACCGCTTCGAGTACCGCCTGCAGGATGGTGGCGACTGGAGCATCGAACAACTGCAACCCTGATCACGGAGATCGCGACACACCATGATTAGCAAAGAAGACCTGGTTGGAAGCTGGCAGCTGGAGTCCTGGACCGTGGGTTACTCGGACCGGGATGATTTCACCTATCCCTACGGCGAGGATCCCCACGGCCTGCTGCTGTACACCGATGACGGCTGGATGAGCGCGTCCATCGGCCGCAAGGAGCGCGCGCCCTTCCCGGAAGACGTGGCCTACCGCAAGATTCCCGACGCCGACAAGGCCGAGGCCTTCAGCTCCTACTTTCACTACGCGGGGCGCTACCGGGTGGTGGACGGGGACGTGATCCACTACGTCACCCAGAGCCTCAATCCCAATTTCCCCGGCAGCGAACAGCTGCGCCACGCGGAGCTGGACGGCCAGACCCTGGTCCTCAGCGGCAAGGACCACGTGGGGGAGGTGATCCGTTTTCACTCCCTGGTGTGGCACAAGCTACCCCCCACCGAGGAGCGGGAAGTCATCGACAGCGATTGATGGTTGGAATTGAATGGTGCGCAGTACCCGATAAAGCGGGGCAGGCCCTGCGCACCCTACGGGGCTCCGAACCTGGGTAGGGTGCGCAGTGCGCACCATGGAACCGCGCTCGAAACCTGAT
>JAACFI010000056.1 GCA_009937575.1 Haliea sp. | reverse complement strand
CTTTTACCAAGGCCGAGCCGTGAACTAACTCCAGTATGTTTTCGTAGTGTTGCATCTCGATCTCCCCGGGCTTTCCGTTATTACTGGGCCCGTCAGTGCCTGATGACAGGATTGAGAATGCGCCTCTACCGCGGTAGCCAGCGTATAAGCCACCGTGGTTTTTTCGTTGAATCGTGTAATTCTTTGAATCCACCGCCCCTTGATCAGAATCACCGGGGCCCGCCCGTGTTGTATAATTAGCAACACATTGAGACGGCAGGCGTCTGGCGCGATGGTCAATATCCAGCTGCATCTACTCGGCGAACTCGAGGTTGTGAGAAACGGCCAGGTGCTCGATCTGCCTCCTTCCCGCAAGACCCGGGGCCTGCTGGCCTACCTGGCACTCAACGAACGCAGCATGCGGCGGGAGCAGCTCTGCGAGTTGCTGTGGGAAATACCTGACGATCCCCGGGGCTCACTGCGCTGGAGCCTGTCAAAGCTGCGCAAGCTGGTAGACGACGAACAACACCAGCGAATCGTTGCCGATCGCAGCAGTGTCCGCTTTGACGGCTGCGACCTGGAAATCGATGTGCAGTCCCTGCACCAGTTGGCAGAGAACGGCCTGGACCAGACCGCAACCGACGACCTGGAACAGGCTGTGGAGCGTTACCGGGGCGGCTTCCTGGAAGGGCTGGATCTGCCCGATTTTCACGACTTCTATACCTGGTGCATCGGGCAGCGGGAGCACGCCACCCGTTCGCAAGCCAGGCTTTACCAGACATTACTGGAGCGGCTGGCAGAGAACCCGGCCAAATGCCTGCCCCACGCCACGCACCTGGTGACCCTGCTACCCTACGACGAGGAGGCGAGGGCCAGCCTGGTGACCCTGCTGCTGCAGCTCGATAGAAAAGCCGAAGCAGAACAGCAGTACCGAATGGGGCTGGAGAAACTCAGGGAAGCTGGCGGCAGCGACACCGGTCTCCTGTCTCGCGCCTGGCGCGCAAAAACTGCCCCCCCTGTCAGCGGCGTTCTACATGATGCAGAGCGAGTCTCTGCTCCTGAAGCCATTGGGATTACTGCAGATACAACCCTGGTAGGTCGGGAAGCGGAACTCAGCGTGATTGCTGAAATGCTGTCCGGCATCAGGCAGGAAAACGCCAAACGTGTAATGCTGATCCGGGGTGACCCGGGGATGGGAAAAAGCAGCCTGTTACGCGCCACTGCGGCAATGGCAAGGCAGGCGGGGCTCGGTATCCTCAAAGCCAGTGCCTTCGAATCGGAGCTTATCCGCCCCTTCGGTGTGTGGAACGACGCCCTGCGCCGGGCGGTGCCCGACAACCCCACCAGCGCCCTGCTCGGCAGCGGTGAGCGGGTAACCCGCGACCAGGTGTTTGCCAGCCTCAGCGACCTGATGTCAGAAGAGACCGCCAGGCGCCCACTGGTCGTATTGTTTGACGATGTGCAGTGGTGTGACGAATCCAGTGCGGCCGCGTTGCATTACGTACTGCGTATGAATCGGCGACAGCCGTTCCTGGTGGTGGCCGCTGCGAGGGACAAGGAGCTGCGAGAAAATCCGGCCATCATGCAGTCAGCCAGGGATCTTCGGCACGACAAAATGCTGCGGGAAATCCGCCTTGAACCGATGTTGCCCGAGCAGCTTTGTGAACTTATCACGCGCTGTGCACCCGGTGCGGATGCGCAACGCCTCAGCCAGGAGTGCGGCGGCAATCCCCTGTTGGCCCAGGAACTGGCCCGGGCGGAACTGGAAGGTGCCACAGGAAGCTCGCTGGCAGAACTGGTGCAGGACCGCATGGCGCGACTGGACGAGGATGCCGCAACCGTACTGGCATGGGCCGCAGTACTGGCGCCGCGTATCAATCTCAGGTCCCTGGAACAGGTGACGGGCCTGCCAAGGGATCGTATCGACGCCGCGTTCGAGGCTGCGGGGGACCAGGGAATTCTCCATCCCGGTGAAAGGGGCCTGCGTTTTTCCCACGACCTCATTGCCAGGAGCATTTACCAGGAGATTTCACCGGCACGGCGGCAGGTTATGCATACGCGTGTAGCGGAGCTGCTGGAGGAGGCGAGCGGCAAAGACCTGGAACTGGCCGCCGATCTCGCCCACCACGCTCCCAAAAGCGGGGATCCCGCACTGGCCTGCCGGGCGATGGTCTCTGCGGGCAAGTTATGCCTTCGTTTTTACGTCAATGACGATGCGCTGGCCCTGTATAACCGCGGCCTGGATTTCGCTTCCCAACTGGGTGATACCGAACGGGTCTGCCTGACCCTGGAATTGAGCGACATCCGCATGAACGCCGCGCCACTCGAGGATTGGGAGGGAGCAGTGGCGGGATACATCGACCTCGCGGAGCAGGCGGTGGACCTCGGAGCCCTCCCCCACGCGCGCCTGGGATACCAGATGGCCAGCTACCTGCGCTGGCTGCACGGGGAGTGGTCAGGGGCCCGGCGCGATTCCCTGCAGGCAGAGAGGGTAACACGCAGCGCCGACGACGAAGCACATATACTGGCCATGGCTGAGGCCGCCAAGTGCCTGGCGATGCTGGAGCGCGACCTCTCTCATGCTGATGCCATGGCAATGGAGGCCAGCGCCCTGGCCAGGCGCAGTAATATCAATTGCCCGGCTCTGCCCACCTCCCTGGGCATACTGCGCTATCACGAGGGCAAGCTCGAAGCGGCCGTCGACCACCTGGAAGAAGCGCGCACATTGTGCAAGGCACAGGGAGACCGGGTGAGTGAGTTTCTAGCAAACGAGTACCTGGCCGTGGTGGAGATCGAAAGAGATGACTACGCCCAGGCGCTGGAGCGTTGCAGCATCCTGGTAGACATGGGTTCGAAACTGCGCGAGGGCAGCGAATATCCCTTCGCCCTGGCCCTGCAGACGCTCTGCCGTTACGGCGTAGAGTGCAGCGAATCAACCCTGGACGAGGTATTGCACGGAGTGAGAGAGGCTGACGCCAAACTTCGGCTGATCTTCCTGCTCAACCGGGCCGCGCGATTGGATATTGAGCAGGAGCAGGTGGAGAAAGCCCTGGCCAGGACCACCGAGGCACTGCGCCTGGCACAGTTGATGGAGCGACCCTCGGAAACCGCACAGGCCCATATTAATTTCATTAATTTATCTAAATTAAACAATAAGATAGATCCCAAACCTCATGTTGAAGCTATAGAGAAAATGCAAGCCGGGATACTTACCGGATGGGCCCGCGAGCGGGCCATTGCCACACTGGAAAACTACGGGTGACCCACCATGGCGGACATCATACTGGAACGTCAATTCAACCCCGCCCTCTCCCCGGACGGCTTTCGTGGCATGGCAATGGAAAGCGTTGACTGTCTCAATTTGTACCGGGTTGAATGGATGGAGAGCCTGCTGGCGGAGGATGGCTCACGCCTGCTGTGTCGCTTCACGGCACCCGATACCGAGGCGGTCAGGATGGTCGCCAAGGGGCATGAAAGTAGTGCCAAGACTGCCTGGCCCGGCACCATCCACGATACCGGCCGCAAGGAGACCGTCAACGTGGTGGTGGAGCGCCAGTTCGATGCACCCGTCACCGTGGAGGCCCTGCAGGCTATTGAAAATGCAGGAGCCTGGTGTATGGACCTGCACCAGGTCACCTTCCTGCGCACCTTCTTCTCATCTGACTGCAAACGTATGATCTGCCTCTACCAGGCTCCCGATGCCGAGTCGGTAAGACTGGCGCAACGGCAGGCGAAAATGCCGCTGGAACGGGTCTGGTCCTGCCGGGGATTCACCTGTGCAGATTTCACCGACACCTGAATCCCACCAGTAATTCGGCCGAAGTCGAAAAAACAACGTCACTTTCCACGTTCATTTCCACGAACTGCGTCGACACTGCTCTCCACCGGCATGCGGAACATTCCAGCCGGCAACCAAACCGAGGAGAGTAAAGATGAACGTGTACACCAAAATCGTGGACAACGGCGTGGACGCTAAAGCCCTCATGGCTGCAAAGGAGGCACTATCCGAAGCACCCGAAGCCGCCAGCTTCCAGTGGCGGGCCCGCAGCAACTGGGTCAATGGCACGCATTGTTATTCGGAGGTCGAGCAGTTCCACGGCCTGGGAGAAGAACAGTCCCACAAACGCTGCTTCCGGTTTGACGCCGATCACCCCGAGATCTTTGCCTCCGAGGACAACGGCGCCACCCCGGTGGAATACGTTCTGGTGGGCCTGGCAAGCTGCCTCACAGCGGGTATCGCCACGGTCGCGCAGCATAGAAACATCCAGCTTCACTCAGTGCAGGCCACCATGATGGGCGATATGGACCTGCAGGGTATCCTGGGTATCGACAGCGAGGTGCGCAATGGCTTTGAGCACGTCAAGGTCATGTTCGACATAGACGCCGATGCTTCTCCTGAGGATATCGAGGCACTGGTCGCCCAGTCGCAGAAACGTTCCGCTGTCTTCGACATCATCACCAATCCCTCGATGGTCGAGGTGGAAGTGCGCTCGTGAACACGCGCTACTTCCGTCAATCAGCCCGCAGGGTCACCACCATTGTTATCGGGGGCGGCCACGCCGGGCTGGCCATCAGTCACTACCTCAGTGCCCTCTCCGTGGACCACGTGGTCCTGGAGCGCGGCGAGATGGCCAACTCCTGGCGCCGGGAGCGCTGGGACTCCCTCAGGCTGCTCACACCGAACTGGCAGAACGGCCTGCCGGGCCAATGCTATCGGGGAACTGATCCGGACGGCTATATGGGCATGGCCGAAGTGGTCGAATTCATCGAGGCCTACGCCCGCCGGAGTAAGGCCCCACTGCACACGCAGACGACGGTAACGGCGGTGTCGCCCAGTGAGGGCGGCTACAAGGTGGCGACCAACCGGGGAGAATGGCACTGCCGTACCCTGGTCATCGCCACCGGCGCCTTTGCCACACCGGTCGTACCCGCGATCGCCCAGGCCTTTCCCGGCTCAATAATGCAGCTGACCCCACACCAGTATCGCAATCCCGACCAGCTCGCAGCCGGGGGGGTTCTGGTGGTAGGGGCCGCCGCCAGCGGCAGTCAGATCGCAGAGGAAATACAGCACTCCGGCAGGCAGGTAACCCTGGCCGTGGGAGAGCATGTGAGGATGCCGCGTAGCTATCGCGGGCGGGATATCCAGTACTGGATGCATCACCTGGATCTTCTCGACGAGAGCATCGAGGATGTCGACGACATTGACCGTGTCAGGGGATTGTCCTCCCCGCAACTGATTGGTACGCCGGAAAAACGCGATCTCAACCTCAATACGCTGTCCGACATGGGTGTAAAACTGGTGGGCCGGGTCGCGGGGGTACAGGGATCCCGCCTGCAATTTTCGGCATCGCTGGCCAATGTGAGCAGGCTGGCGGACCTGAAAATGTTACGGTTATTGGATGCTATCGACGAGGCTATCGAGCAAAGAGGACTGGAAGCCGATAAACGCCCGCCGCAACGACCGGAGCGGGGCAGGATCGAGCGATCTCCACCATTGTCGCTGAACCTGGCAAATAGCGAGATAAAGACCGTGCTCTGGGCCACCGGTTTCCGCCCAGATTACTCCTGGCTGGAGGTGCCGGTACTCGATCGCAAGGGACGGCTGCGCCATCGCGGCGGTGTTGTGGCAAGTCCAGGACTATACGTCATGGGCCTTCCTTTCATGCGCAGGCGCAGTTCCAGTTTTATCTGTGGCGCGGACAACGACGCCAGGGCCATCACCGAACACCTGGTTGCCTACCTTACAGGCAACAGTGCTCGCAGGCGGGTGGCGTGACCGGCACTACCTAACCCGGTCGACAGCCCGGCGTAACTCGCCCACGGTGGCGAGCAGGCGCTCGAGGTCCTGGGGTTCGGATAGACGGTGATCACCAGACTTCACGAACTGCAGCTCCACGTCGTCTCCGCGGAGTTTTTCTGAGATCGCCAGCGAGTGCTGCCAGGGAACATCCTCGTCCTGCTGGCCGTGGATCAGGCGCACCGGCGCGTCGATGGCGATCTCGTCCTGTAACAGCAGGTGCCTGTCGCCCTCCTCCAGCATCTCGAGGCTGATCCGGTAGGGCTCGTCGTAGTCGTTGGGCATATCGCAGAAACCGGTTTCCTCCAGCTGCCGCAACTGCCCGGCGTCGAGGCGGTGCTCGCGCATACGCCGGGTAAAATCCGGGGCCGCGGCAATGCCCACCAGGCCCGCGACCCTCTCCGGGCGCGCCAGGGTTGTCAGCAACATAATCCAACCGCCCATGGAGGAGCCGACGATCAGCTGTGGGCCTGAGGTCACTTCCTCCAGTATCGCCAGGGTATCGTCGCGCCAGCGCCCGATTGTCCCATCCTCCACCCGGCCGTCGGACTCACCGTGGCCGTAATAGTCAAAGCGGGTGAACTGTATGCCTTCCTCCCGGCACCAGGCCTCCAGGGCCAGAGCCTTGTTACCCTGCATGTCGGAGTTGAAGCCGGGGCAGAACAGGATGCCGGGCGTATCGCCGGGTAGGTGGTGGTAGGCGAGTTTGGTACCATTTTGTTGGTGGAGGTAAAGCATGGGTTACGATTGAGCCAAATACCCCCCATCCAACGCCAAGGTATGCCCACACACCCACGCCGATGCCCGGGAACACAGGTAAATCACCGTACCCGCCGCATCCTCCGCATTCCCCAAACGCCCACGGGGAATGGTCTCAAGCATCTTCTGCTCTTCCTCCATCATATGCGCAGTCATCTTGCTGGGAAAAAAGTACGGGGCGATGGCATTCACATTCACATGCTGCGGAGCCAGATCCGCCGCGAGAATACGGGTGAGATGATGCACAGCGGCCTTGCTCGCCGAATAGGAATAGTTATTCAGGTGGCCGTTGTTAATACCATTGACGGAACCGATATTGATGACCCTGGCAGGATCCTCGGCATTCCCGGCGGCGCGCAGCGACGGCAACAGCTTCTGGGTCAGGAAAAACAGGGATTTCACGTTGAGGTCCATCACCTTGTCCCAACCGCTTTCAGGAAACTCATCGATGCTCGCTCCCCAGCTGGCACCTGCGTTGTTGACCAGAATATCGAGGCGCTCTTCGCGCTGGCTGATTTCGCCGGCGAAGGCGATTACCCCATCCAGGGTGGAGAGATCAGAGGGAATGGCAATACATTCACCGAATACTGACAGCTCCGACTCCGCCGCCCGCAACTCCGATTCCTTACGTGATGTGATGTAGGTTTTCACGCCGTTTTCCAGGAAGCCCCGGGCGATCATCGCGCCTATTCCACGGGATCCACCGGTGACCACGGCAACCTTGCCGCTGATATCAAAAAGGTTTTTCATTGTCGCTCCTCGTAATGGGTACTCAGTTCCCGCTGGGGCGATACCACACGGGAGAGGTATAGGCCCGCTCCTGTATCGTATCGGGGTGATCGTCAGCACCATCCTTACCCAGGGCGATCGCATCATAAAGGGAGTGACGCGGCGTGGGAATCTGCAGCACCCGGGTATAGTAAAAGGCCGGCTGTGACGGATCGAACTGTGGGTCCCGCCACACGGTTGACAGTTCAGCCGCGCCGATGTCATTGCTGTATGTGGCAGAGGCCCTGTCCACCGTGTCGCCCACCGGGGGCAGGCGGCCATCACTGTCAGGTATCCGGTCACCGGACCAGGCCACGTCGAAGACCTGTTCGTGCAACTGGCCGCCACCATCAATCCAGCCCTTGACGATCTGCACCCGGTCCAGGTTGGCCCCCACCGGGTCCTTCATCGCCCGCACCAGGAAGGCTGGCGCCTGGCCTGTGCGGGAAGAAAATTCACCGCCCATGGGCACCCCGGCGGCGCTGGCGGCGCCGTACACATCCGCTGCCTGCAACAGTTCCTCGGAAATCAGCGGTCCGGCAAAAAACTGTACTGCGATGCGCGGACCGCTGGTGGCATACACCTCTCGCCGTTTCATGGCGGCCAGGATAGATTCACGCGTGTTCTCCTTGGCCCACACCGCCGCCAGGCCCGAGGCTGACATGGACCAGCCAGTGACACTGCCGCGGATAGCGCCGCCGCTCTTGTTCTCCGGAATGGAATCCTGGGCGAGCTTACCGTGGAAATTATCCTCCTCGGCGGAAGCCATGGCGGTGTGCGCATCGGTGGAGCCGATCAGGCCGAACTGGTAGGGGTTCTGCCCGAGTTCGCGCTCGATGGCGAGACCACGCTTCAGGGCGGGCCGTATGTAATCGCCCTCTCCCGCCACGTAGGGTGTGGGGTCGCGCTGTATGTAATAGGGATAGGATTCGAAGTCAGCGAAGGGATCCTCCGGCGACAGGTCCGGGTGGGTTTCCGAGTCACCCTTGATCTGTGTGACCTCCGCGACTTTTTCCCATTTCATGCGGGTGGCGACATAGTCCGCCGTCAGTGGCTTTCCCCGCAGGGTCTCCGTATCAAACATATAACCCTTGGAGATATTCGAGTTGTGGGGAATGGAGATAAAATCGGCCCCGGTTTTTTCGCTGACGTTGTCCAGCCAGGCCCACAGGTCCTCGGGAAACGGGCTGTTCACAAAACTGAAAGGCTGGTACTGCTGGGCAGTGGCGGCGTCAGAATCGGTAATCACGATCCGGTGCAGGTTCGCTCCCCCTGGGATCGAACTCCACTCCCAGCCGATGAATGCAGAGAATTCCCCGGGGCGATTGTGGGCATCTGCGGCCATCGTGGCCTCGCGCCAGGTCGCCGATTCCACCTGCGGCAGGGGCGGTATCCAGGTAATATCAAGATCTTCCTCGCCTGATAACATGCGGCTGGCTGCCTCGGGAGGATCCTCCGGGGGCGGCAGTTCGTCGCCGAATAATTCCAAGCCGCCGCCGCTGTCAATGCCCCAGCGCAGTATCCAGGTCGCCACCATTGCCTGGGCCCGTTCGATAATACCCAGATCGTCCCCTGGCACACCCTCGTGGTAAATGTGCCTGATCACGCCCAGGTACTCTGCATGGTCTGACACCACCAGGAAATCCAGCGGCGTCTCAATCTGCACCCGCGCCCGGTGATAGGGATGGATAACCGGCATGCCCATGGCGTAGCGATAGGCGGTAGCCGGATCGGCAGTCAGGTTGCCAACGGTGAAGGCGTCCATGGAATTATTGGTATGCAGGTGTGTATCGCCCCACAGCAGTTGCTTCGCCTGGACCGCATTACCAGCCGTGAAACACAGCAGGCAGGCAAGAGTCATCAGTTTCTTCATTGTTTCAGTCCTCAGCTTATCGTTATTCACTGGTCCCGGCTGCCGCGAGAGCTCTCAGGATTACCGCGCGCGTGTCCGCGGGATCAATCACCGCGTCGATCTCCAGGTAAGTTGCCGCCTCGATCGCCTTGCCCGCCTCGTAGGACTCGGCGACCAGGCGATTGAACAGGGCCTCGCGCTCGGCGGGATCGGCGACGGCCTCCAACTCCTTGCTGAAACCCAGGCGCACCGCGCCCTCGAGACCCATTGCGCCAAACTCTCCGGTAGGCCAGGAGGCGGCATAAACCGGGCGCGCGAAACTACCGCCGGTCATCGCCATGGCCCCCAGGCCATAGCCTTTGCGCAGGAAAATGGCCACAACGGGGACCGTCATCGCAGCGCCGGCGAGGAACAGGTCAGACATGCGCCGCACCGCGGCCTGCTCTTCACTGGCCGGTCCTACCATGAAACCGGGCGTGTCAGTAAGCGATAATACCGGCAGCCCGAACGCATTGCAGGTGCGCAGGAAACGCGCCGCCTTGTCGGATGCCTCGGCGTCCACCGCCCCACCCATCTGTTGGCAGTCATTGGCGATCAATGCCACGGGGCGCCCTTCCAGACGAATAAAGCCGGTAATGATCGCGCGCCCGTAAATACGCCGCAATTCCAGGAACGAATCCTCATCGGCGATGGTCCCGATTACCCTGCGCACCGGGTAACCCCAGCGTCGGTCTTCGGGGACCAGGTCCCTGAGGGTCTCCTGCGGCCCCGCCTTCCACTCCGCCACCGGCCCCTGGAAATAAGATAACAACTGACGGGCGACAAGCGTGGCTTCGGCCTCGTCCTCCGCGACGATATCAACCACACCGTTTTTTTCCTGTACCTCGACTGGCCCAATCTCTGTGGGTCGGAATTTACCCAGGCCACCCCCTTCAATCATCGCGGGGCCGGCCATACCGATCCAGGAGCTTCGGGTGGCGATAGTGAAATCGGCACAGCCGAACAGGGCGGCGTTACCGGCAAAACAGTAGCCATTATTCACAGCGATACGCGGCACCACGCCGCTCATCGCTGCCCAGGTATAAAACGAATTTACATTCAGCCCGGCAAATTGGGTGGTGACGTCGGTATCACCAGGGCGCCCACCGCCACCCTCGGTATACATAACCACCGGCAGCCTGAGTTCCCGGGCAAGCTCACACATCCGGTCCAGTTTCTTGTGATGATAAAAGCCCTGGGTGCCTGCCAGCACACCGTAGTCGTTGACGATCACCGCCGAGCGGGCATTGTCTTCGCCTACCAGTCCGCTGTTAATGGTACAGGTGCCGGTGATGATACCGTCGGCGGCAGTGCTGGACTGAAGATCTTCGTAATCCCGGCGGCTGCGCTGGGCCGCCACCGCGAGCTGCCCGTATTCCTGGAAGCTGCCCGGGTCCGTCAGGTCCTCCACATTCTCCCTGGCGGTGCGATAACCCTTAGCGTGGCGCTTGTCGCGCGCCTCCTCGCGAAGATCATCCAGCGTCCGTGCCTGACGATTGCGCCAGGCGCGATACTCCGGCCGTCCTTCATTGTCCACTTGCCATCCTCGGGCAGAATCGGAGGCACACTATAACGCAGACAATCCCGGAAGGGGCAGTCTTCAATCGGCAGCCTGTTTCGTGCCTCGCTGCTGGACAGCGGAGCGACGCGCTCCGATGGCATCACCGGAGATATTCTTGTTGGCGTGGGTCATAACGTGGCGTTCCATTGCCAGGCCCGCGGAGAGATCCATCTCCAGACCATCGTTAACCAGCTTCTTGTAGATGGTCACGGTTTCCGGCACGCAGCTGGCGATGTCAAGGGCGAGCTTGCGGCACTCATCCAAAAGGCTCTCCGCCTCCACCACCCTGCTGACCATGCCCCAGTCGGCTGCCTGCTGCGCGCTGATGAAGTTACCGGTAAAATGCGCTTCCCTGGCGCGGCTGGGGCCTATGATGCGCGCCAGCTTCTGTGACAGTCCCCAACCCGGGGCCAGGCCCACCCGGCAGTGGGTATCGGCGAAACGCGCCTCGGGGGAGGCCAACAGGATGTCGCCCATCAGGGCCAGTTCGAAGCCACCAGTGGCGGCGACGCCGTTGACACCGACGATGACGGGACGGTCGAAATCCGAGATAGCAGTCACCAGGTCGTGTTCACCGTGGATGGAGAACGACCCGAGGCCATCCTCACTCGCGGCCAGTGCTTTCAGGTCCAGACCGGCACAAAAGGCGCGCCCGGCGCCGGTAAGTATCGCCGCACGAACACTTTCCCGGCCCTGCAGTCCCCGGAACGTTGCGCAAAGCTGCCCGATCAGGGCAGGCGACAGGGCATTCATCGCCCGGGGACGGTTCAGGGTTACGACGGCGTAGTCGTCCTCGTATTCAACAATCAGTTCAGGCTCATCCATTACATTACCTCCCGGCCGATCAGCGGCCCTTCCACTCGGGCGCGCGCTTCTCTATAAAGGCGAGAACGCCTTCCCGGGCATCTTCACTGTCTATGCAAATGGCCTGCAGCCTGGCCTCGTTGGAGATGGTTGCGCCTACACCATTCTCTATCGCTTCGTTCAGGGCCTGCTTGGCATAGCGCAGGGACAGCGGCGCCCTGCCAGCCAACTCCTCAGCCCAACCCACAGCTCGTGATAACAGCTCCTCGGCAGGTACCACCCGGTTGCACAGCCCCCAGTCGAGGCATTTTTCGGCACTGATCTTCTCGCCGGTAGCGATTACCTCATAGGCCCGCTTACGGCCCAGGGTGCGCACCAGGTGCCAGGTGGCGCCACCATCCGGCACAAGGCTGATGGCGGTGAAGGCCTGGTAAATATAGGCATTGTCCGCCATGACCGTCAGGTCACAGGCCATGGCGAACGCACTGCCGACCCCGGCGCAGGCCCCGTTGACGGCACTGATCCAGGGCTTGGGCGCCTCGGTAATCCCCATCAGGATGGGCTTGTACTCCTCGTTGAGCTGTTCCTCGACACTGAAATCACCCTCTACTGAGGCCGATTCCTGCAGGTCAGCCCCCGCGCTGAAGGCGCGGCCGGCGCCGGTCAGGACCGCCACTCTTATGGCATCATCGCCGTTGACTTCCCGCACCGCCTGCAGCAACTCCCGCCGCAGGGTGGCGTCGAAGCTGTTCAGTGCATCCGGACGGTTCAGGCTGACAACAGCCACCTGGCCGTGGCGTTCGAACGCTACGGTTTCATATTCACTCATGGCATTCCCCCAAGGAAATCTTTTCAATCAGCTGATTGCGCCGGTTTCACGCAGGCCGGTAATTTCCTGCCCCGCAAAGCCCATGGCCGCCAGTACCTCACCGGTATCAGCGCCGGGCCCTGAGCCACTGTTGCGCACTTCGGAAGGGGTGCGGGAGAAGCGCGGCGCCGGCGCCGGCTGGGCAACTCCATCCACCTCGATATAGGTCTGGCGGGCCACATTGGCGGGGTGGTTAGGGGCGTCCACGAAGTTGAGCACCGGCGCGAAGCACACGTCGGTACCCTCCATCAGTTCACACCACTCGGCCTGGGTTTTCTGCCGGAAGATCTCGGTGATCCTGGCTTTCATCTCCGGCCACTTCCCCGCGTTGTTCTGGTCGCCGAATTCCTCCTCGGACAGGCCGGCCTTCTCCTTCAGCAGGGCATAGAACTGGGGTTCGATGGAACCGATTGAAATGTACTCTCCGTCGGCACACTCGTAGGTATCATAGAAATGCGCACCCCCGTCGAGCATGTTGGATCCGCGCTCGGTGGGATCCCACATGCCCATGGCCTGGAAACCGTGGAACATCCACATCAGCTGCGCAGCACCGTCCACCATTGCCGCATCGATCACCTGCCCCTTGCCGGAGTTGGCGGTCTCCAGTAGCGCCGCCAGGATACCCGTTACCAACAGCATTCCACCGCCACCCATATCACCGACGAGATTGAGAGGTGGAACCGGCTTCTCACCTTTACGCCCCATGGCGTAGAGCGCTCCGGTAATGGAGATGTAGTTGATATCGTGGCCCGCCGCGTTGGCCAGCGGCCCCTCCTGTCCCCAACCGGTCATGCGTGCAAAAACGATCTTCGGATTGCGCTCCAGACAGACCTCGGGACCGATGCCCAGTTTTTCACAAACCCCGGGACGGAAGGGATCGATGATCACATCCGCATTTTCAACCATACGCAACAGTGTCTCGATGCCGGCGGGATCTTTGAGGTTCAACGCCACGGACTTCTTGCCGCGGGTGCTGACGTCCTTCATATGCAAGCCGGGGGCAGTGCCGGCCCGGTCGATGCGGATAACTTCCGCACCCATGTCCGCCAGCATCATGCCTCCCATTGGAGCGGGACCGATGCCCGCCAGTTCGATTACCGTGTAGCCGTTCAGCGGTCCCATATCGTCACTCCTTAGCGAGGCTGCATGCGAATGCCGCCGTCCAGGCGGATGCACTCGCCGTTGAGGTAGTCGTTCTCCGCCATAAACACAGAAAGGTGGGCGATTTCTGCGGGCTTGCCCAGACGTTGGGGGTAAACGACCTGTGCTTCCAGTGACTTGTAGGCAGGCTCCGGCAGGGCTTCAAAAAGCGGAGTATGAATCAGCCCGGGTACGATGGTGTTCACGCGGATGCCGTAGCTGGCCAGGTCGCGGGCCATGGGCAGGGTGATGCCGACCACGCCGCCTTTGGTGGCAGAGTATGCCAGCTGGCCTACCTGCCCCTCGAAGGCAGCAACCGACGCGGTGTTGATGATGACACCGCGACCGCCGTCCGGGGTGACCGGTTCATTCTTCGCCATTTGCTCTGCGGCAAAGCGGGAGACGTTGAAGGTACCGGTAAGGTTGATATCTATCACCGGTTGCCACTGTTCCATGGGGAAGGGGCCGTTCTTGCTCAGGGTTTTGCAGGCGCTGCCGATGCCGGCGAAGTTGTTACAGATGTGCAGGGCGCCAAACTTCTCCACCACTTCCGCGACGGCGTTCTTGACGCTTTCCTCATCAACCACGTTGACACTCCAGAAGGCGACATTGTCCGCCCCCAGGTCGTCGATAACTGCCTGGGCGCGCTCGGCGTTGAGATCGAAGATGGCGACCTTCACCCCCTTGGCCACATAGGCCTCCACAGTACCCTGGCCCAGGCCGGATGCACCGCCGGTGACAATTGCGATTTTTCCTGCAAGATCCATAATGATTCTCCTCGATTGATGTTTTAAAAGTTGCGGGTGTTAAAAGGCACGTAATCATCGGACAGGCAGTCCCGACTGATAATAATCTTCATTACCTCGGAACTCCCTGCATAGATGGTGTTGATTCTCGCGTCGGTATACTGCCTGCTAATCGGGTATTCGTCCATATAGCCCGCGCCGCCGTGCAATTGGACTCCCAGGTCGGCCGCAGCCACTGACAATTCGCTGGTTACCAGCTTGGCCTTGGCCGCGTCTTCGGCGGTCAACTGACCGGCGTTGAATGAACGCACACACTGGTCGACAAAGCACTGGGCAACATCCAACTCGGTGCGCATCTCTGCCAGCTTGAACTGGGTGTTCTGAAAGGCTGCCAGAGGCTTGCCAAAGGCCTTGCGCTCCTTGACGTATTCGGCGGTCAGGTCCCAGGATAACTGGGCGGTGGCAATATAACCGGCGGCGCCGATCAGGCGCTCTTCCGCCAGTCCTTGCATGAGGTAGATAAAGCCCTTACCGGGTTCGCCCAGCACATTTTCCTTCGGTACTTTCACGTCGTTGAAAAAAAGTTCGGCGGTATCCTGGGCTTTCAGGCCCATCTTGTCCAGATTGCGCCCGCGCTCAAAGCCCTCCATGCCCCCCTCCACCAGGAACAGGGACATGTGATGGGGATTGTTGTCGGGATCGGTCTTGGCGGCCACCACCACCAGATCCGCGTTGATACCATTGGAAATGTAAGTCTTGGAACCGTTCAGTACCCAGTGGTCTTCCTGCTCCACCGCCGTAGCGCGCATCCCCGCCAGGTCGCTGCCGGCGTCGGGTTCGGTCATGGCAATGGCCAGGATAGTCTCGCCGCTGATGCAGCCCGGGAGGAAACGCTGGCACTGCTCCTCGCTCCCGAACCTGGTGAGATAGGGCCCGACAAGGCGACTGTGCAGGGAGTTATACCAGTCTGAGGCCCGGGCGTAGGCGGTTTCCTCGATAATGATCTGCTCGAAACGAAAATCCGGATCGCCCAGGCCGCCGTACTTTTCATCCGGCCAGATCATCAGGAAACCCTGATCGCCGGCCTTGCGAAAAGCTTCGCGATCAACGATTCCTGCCTCACGCCAGCCCTCCATATGTGGCACAATCTCGCTAGCGAGAAACTTGCGATAGGCATCGCGGAACATATTCTGTTCTTCGGTAAAATCCCGTTGCAGCATGGTTCGACCTCCTGGACGGATTTTCAGGCGGCGAACAGTATGGTGAGCTGGTGGCCGGCCAACAATGACCGGCCCCAACAAATAAATTGACTAGAGATGACAGCCGCCCCGGGGCGGCTTACCGGGGAGTGGCATGGAGCAGATTCTGCCTGAAAACTGGGCAATCATGCACTTTGGGCTGATCTTCTGCATCACCTGCGCGCAGATGCTGGTGGTCTACGTACTCAGTGATTCCAGTAACCCGCCGGCGGGACTGGGCCTGTATACCGTGTATTTCATGGCCGCCCTGCTTGGCTGGATCGCCGTCACCCTGCAGCAGGGGCCCAACCCGCCCATGGCGGTAGACGTACCTTCCGTGGCCTCCATACTCAACAGCTACATCCTGTTCATGGCAGCGGGACAACGGGCCGGTATGACCGTCGGGCGATTGCCGCTGGGTATAGTCTGCCTGCTCGGCAGCCTCAGCGTATTTTTCCTTTCCCCTACCCGGATGTTCGCGGTGCAGAACAGCGCAGCCGCATTGTTTTTTACCTGCACCGGTGCCCTGTGCGCCTGGCGCGCCTGGCGCCAGGCCAACGTCGGGGATGGCATCATCGCCTTCGCCGCCACCCTGATGATGGTCGGCATTCCAATTGCCCTTTACCAGCAGTTTGCAATGGAGGACATCGCCCAGGCCCAGTCCATCGCCTTCGGTGTGCACAGTTCGGCCTACGTGCTGGTGGCCATCGGTTTCCTGGCCAGCGTGCTGATCGAATACCAGCAACACCTGTCCCACCTGGCCACGGAAGATCCGCTGACCCGCTTGCTCAATCGCCGGGGCCTGGAAGATGCCCTGTATATCAGCCTGGCCCAGGCCTCCCGCCACGAGCTGCCGACCTCGGCACTGATGGTCGACATCGACCACTTCAAGCAGGTCAACGACAGCTTTGGCCACGAGGTGGGGGACCAGGTCATCCGCCAGGTGGCAGATTTCCTCGACCGACTAAGCCGCAACACCGACGTGGTGGCGCGCACCGGGGGCGAGGAGTACCTGCTGGTGCTGCCGGACACCGGCCTCGGCGCCGCACGGGTACTGGCGGAGCGCATTCGCGCGGCCATCGGTGATCATCCCCTGCTGGTGGAAAACCAACGTATTCCCGTGACTGTCAGTATTGGTGTGGCCTGTACCGAGGGGGATGTCAATCTGGACGAGTTGTCCCAGGAAGCAGACCGGGCCCTGTACCTGGCCAAGCGCGGGGGTCGCAACCGGGTGGCTTCAGTGGAAGCCTCCTCACTGCGCATGCGCACCGGGTCATGACGGGATGATGCGCGACATTTCCATCTCCGTGCATTTCGCCAGGGCAGTACTGAAAAACACCGTGAAACACGGTCTGGACCCAATCAGCCTGTTGCGCAAGAATCGCATCTCTCCGCGACTGCTGCTGGAGGACAATGCCCGTATCTCTGTGGAGCGCTTTGCCGACCTGCAGGTGGGCACCATGCTGGCCATGGAGGACGAGGCACTGGGCTACGCGGACAGGCGCATGCCTATCGGCTGCTGGTCGATGATGTGCCACGCGGTGATCGGCAGCGAAAATCTGGGGCAGGCCCTGGCCCGTTTCTGTCGCTTCTACCAGCTGTTCGAATTCGGGGTGCACCCGTATCTGGAGGAACAGAAGGACAGTGCGGTGATCCGCCTGCGCCAGGTCAACGGTGATACCGAAGCGGATCCCTATCTCAGTGAACTGGTATTGTTCAACGTACATCGCTTTTCCAGCTGGCTGGTACAGGAACACCTGCCTATACAGGTGGTGGAACTGGGTTACCCGCCGACCGCCAACCCGGGGGACTACCGCCATATGTTCCTGGGCAACCCGGTGGTTTTTGATTCCGACGGCACCCGCATGACCCTGGGAAGAGACCTGCTGGAAAAACGGGTCACCCAGAACGAGGACTCCCTGCGACACTTCCTGCGCCACCCGGTGCTGATCATGTTGACCGGCAGCTACGCCAGCGACAGCTGGACCGCGAAGGTACGGGACCTGGTACGCAACCGCCTGGCTGATATGCCGGAGCTGAAAGAGGTGGCATCTACCCTGGAAGTCCACCCCCAGACCCTGCGCCGGCGCCTGTCTTCCGAGGGCACTACCTTCAAGGAAATAAAGAACCAGGTGCGGCGGGATACCGCCCTGCACTTCCTGGGCAAGCAGGGCCTGAGTATTGAAGAGATTGCCTACC
>JAACFI010000333.1 GCA_009937575.1 Haliea sp. | reverse complement strand
CCGCCAGGCCCAACGCCAATACCAGGATCAGCCCGCGCCGGGGATGAGCCTTTGTCTGGGGGTTCCAGGCCATGTTCTGGTCGGGGGCCTCACGAGCAATAAAAGTTGTCCAGGGTTTTCCCAATGATGCCATAATTCTGCAGAGGTATGCTTGCTCTCACGAAGAGATTTCATGGATCGCACAAGTATTGACCAGCTTTGCCGTGATGGTGCCTTTGATCACCCCACGCATAGCTTCACCCTGCGGGAAACCCATATTTCCTGGGTGATACTGTGCGGTGAATTTGCCTACAAACTGAAGAAGCCCGTGAATTTCGGCTTCCTGGATTTTTCCAGCCTCGAGCGACGCCGGCATTATTGTGAGGAGGAACTGCGCCTGAATCGGCGGTTTTCTCCCGAGTTGTACCTGGCAGTTGTCCCGATCACCTGCGGGCCACAAGGGCCGATCATGGATGGCGTCGGCACGCCGATAGAGTACGCGGTGAAGATGCGGCGCTTCGACGAGTCCCAACTGCTGGACAATATCGTGGCGCGCGGCGAGCTGAACCAATCGCTAGTGCGCTCGATAGCGCGGGAACTGGCCCGGCTGCATGGGGAGCTCCCCCGCTGCTTCCCCGATCCATCGGGCACAGAAGCAGGCAGCCCCGCGGCGCTGAAGGGTGCCATAGCGCAGAACTTCCAACAGCTGCACCAATATCCCCTGCAGGAACCCGAACTGCGGCATGTGGAAACCATCGAGGAGTGGATCCTGGCGCGTTACGACCGGCTGCTGCCGGAGATGCAGCAGCGGGTGCGTGACGGATGGGTCGTCGACGGCCACGGGGATAACCACCTGGGGAATATGGCGGTTATCGACGGTGCGGTCCGGTTGTTCGACTGCATCGAGTTCAACGCCGATTTTCGTATCCTGGACACTATCGGCGAGATCGCATTGCTGAGTATGGACCTGCAGGAGCGTGGTCATCCCGGTGAATCTCATCGCCTGCTGTCGAACTACCTGGAATACCGTGGTGACTACGCCGGCCTTGCCCTGCTGGATCTCTACCGGAGTTACTATGCCATTGTGCGTGCCAAGGTGGATCTACTGAAGGAGCCCGCAGACCGCGAAGGCCTGCAGGATACGGAGGCCTACCGGGAGGCGCGACGATATCTTGACCTGGCCTACCACTACTGCCAGCAGCGGCCTCGCTTTCTCGCTATTACCTATGGCGTTTCAGGTAGTGGCAAGTCCACGATGGCAGGCAGGTTGGTGGAGGCCTGCGGTGCAATACAGATCCGCTCCGATGTCGAGCGCAAGCGGTTGTTCGGGCTCGCTCCGGAGCAGCGCAGCCGGCCCGAGGACGCGTCGAAACTCTACTCCGTCGACATGTCCAGAAAGACATTCAAGCGCCTGGAAGCGCATGCTTCGGTGACCCTGGCGTCAGGTTTTCCCGCGATTGTGGACGGTACTTTCCTGCACCGCCACGTACGCGAGAATTTCCATCAACTGGCACGGCGCTTACAGGTACCTTTTGCGATCCTCGACTGCATTGCCGACCCGGAAGAAATCCGGCGCCGCCTGCTGGTACGCGCAAAGGTGCAGTCAGATGCCTCTGAAGCTGACATCGCGGTGATGGAACAGCAGTTGACGCAGCTGGAGCCCCTCGAAGGAGAGGAGCTCGACTTCCGGGTGGCAGCCGATTCGACGGAAGATGCGGCTGAATTGTGGGAGGGCTTATCCCGCTACCTGACCCTGGTATCGCACTGACGCCTGCTCAATAGGGTTTGTGTTGCCTATACTTGCCCACAGGACATTCTGTATAGAGGTAAACATTGATGGCAACCGATGCAATACAAATCAAGACGAATCCCGATCCCTATGAAGCTTTCAACATCGCCCAGGCCTATCGAGCCGGTGACTTTATTTTTGTCTCCGGCCAGGCGGCGCTGGATCTTGAAGGCAATATCATCGGAGAAGGCGATTTTGAGGCCCAGGCAGAGCAGGCCTTTGAGAATCTGCAGGCGGTGCTGAAGGCAGCAGGTTCAGGGATGGACAAACTCATCAAGGTCAACATCTATGTGACGGATATGGCTAATTTCCAGAGTGTGGTAGCCATACGGGAGCGCTACTTCTCTCCTCCCTGGCCTGCAGACACCCTGGTAGAGGTTTCAGCCCTGGCCCTGCCCGAACTGATGATAGAGATAGAGGGCGTGGCCCTGGCAGACGGCGAGGTAAAGGGCAGCTAGGTACCTGCTATCGAGATACCTCGACGCTCACCTCCCCGATACCATCGTCCTTCAAGCCCAGCTGCTCCGCCGCCGCGCCTGAGAGATCGATAATGCGATCTTTGACGTGGGGCCCTCTGTCATTGATCCGCACTTTCACGGTTTTGCCGGTTTTCAAGTAGGTGACCTTGACCGTGGTGCCGAATTCGAGGGTGCGGTGAGCGGCCGTCATGGCATTTTTATCATAGGGCTCCCCACTGGCCGTGGGGTTGCCGTGGAGACTGTCAGCATAATAAGAGGCCAGGCCACGCATCGAGTCAGCGCTGCCGATTAGCGGTACGCCAGCAAAAGCAATGAACAAGCCTATAAATAGAAAAATACCGGATTTTTTCATGTGATTATGAACCCCCTGCAGCGCAACAATTTTCAGGAAAGCATGTATGATACGACCCTGAGAGCAGGCATCAACAGGTGTTTCTGAAAATCGGGGGACAGGAGGTTATGGCGGAAGATTCTAAAGCTCGGGAAATACTCAATTATTCATTCCTGACGGCTCTGGTTGATGACGGAGTAATCGATGACAGCGAGCTGATGTACTTAAAGAGCCTCGCTCTTGCGGACGGTATTCTCGACGAAGCCGAAAAGAAAGCGTTGAAGCGGGTTTTTTCACTGGTTGACGAAAGCAAGCTGTCTGATGCGGCACTAAAGGAATTCCAAAGATTCCGCGCGCAGCACAGGCTCTAACGCGATTCTCGCAACCGCCCGCGATACTTGTTTCGGGCCAGTTCCTGCATATCCTCGACGGTGTCACTCTCGTCCATGATCTCGCGGCCCAACAGTGTTTCCACGGCATCCTCCAGTGTGACGATGCCCTCTGTCTGTCCGTATTCGTCTTCCACCAGGAACATGTGCTCGCGGCGTTTTATAAACAGGTCAAGCAGTCGGAGAACGGGTAATCCGCCGGATACCCGTTGCATGGGCGTGATGAATTCCGACAGGGGGCTCTGTTCGTCCCCCTCGAGCCCAGCTTCCTGAATTTTGCGCCGCAGCACTATGCCCAGGATCGTATCGAGGTTTTCTTCGTACACCGGTAAACGGGTAAAAGGCACCTCGCTCAACTCGGCGAGAGCCTGCCCCACCGAGAGCGAGGCATCCAGGGCGCAGACAACCGTACGCGGCGTCAGTATTTCCTCTGTGCGGGTGTGCCGCAGTTGCAGAATGTTTTCAAGCAGCTCGCTCTCCTGGGAGCCAAGTGCCCCGTGCCTGACGCCGAGCCTTGCCATGGCGGCCAGCTCCTCGCGGCTGATGTCGCCGGAATCTTTACCCCGCGCAAACAGGTTGGTCAGTTTCGCTGACAGCCAGACCAGTGGATAGAGCAACTTGACCAGCCACCGGATGACCTGGGCCGCTGGCAGCGCCAGTGGCTTCCAGTACCGCGCTCCCAGTGTCTTTGGAATAATCTCGGAAAAATAGAGAATGGCCAGGGTCAGCAGGAACGCCACCAGGGTTTCCCACTTCGCCCCGAACACCACCACCGCCTGGGCGCCAACGCCGGCCGCGCCCATGGTGTGGGCAAAGGTATTCAAAATCAGGATGCTGGATATCGACTCGTCGAGATTGTCCTTCACCTCTCGCAGGGCTTTTACACGCTGCGGTCGATGCGTCGACTGGCTCGCCACATAGCCTGGTGTCACCGAAAGAAGGACGGCTTCCAGGACTGAACAGAGAAAAGACACGCCAATTGCAATGAGCAAATAGGTAACGAGCAGTGTCATACAGACTACAGACCAGTGTAGTGCCAGGGTGGGTCATTATAAAGGAGAAGCCGTTAACCCCCTAATGGCGCTTGGGGCAGGCACAGGTCACTTGATATACTCTCCGCGGCGAACGTCGGGTATTTGCCGTGCTGGGTCGGGGCGCTGATTCGCAAACAGAATAGAAAAAATCTAACGGTAATAACGAGTTAGGAGAGAATTCCATTTATTACCAGTATTTCGGCCTCACCGAGGCCCCTTTCTCGATAGCGGTAAACCCCCGCTACCTGTTCATGAGCGCCCGTCACCGGGACGCCCTGGCGCACCTGCTCTATGGCGTGGGCGCCGGTGGGGGTTTCATCCTGCTGACCGGCGAGGTGGGTACGGGTAAGACCACCCTCAACCGCTGCCTGCTGGAGCAACTGCCCCACGACACCGATATCGCGATTATTCTCAACCCCGCCCTTAACGCGATGGAGCTGTTGGCCACCGCCTGCGATGAGCTGGGCATCAGCTACGACACGGACAATCACACCCTCAAGACCCTCACGGACAAGTTGCACAGCTACCTGCTGGAAAACCACGCCAGGGGTCGCAAGACCGTGCTGTTGATCGACGAGGCCCAGCACCTGGACTTCGAGGTGCTGGAGCAGATCCGCCTGCTCACCAACCTGGAGACCCACAGCGAGAAACTGCTGCAGATTATTCTTATCGGACAGCCCGAACTTTCGCAGATGCTGGCGCAGCCCCAATTGCGACAGCTCAACCAGCGTATCACTGCCCGCTACAACCTCGAACCTCTTAATCAGGAGGAGACCGGCGCCTATATTCACCACCGCCTGCAGGTGGCGGGCATGCCGGCTGACCGGGTGATCTTCCCGCCGCGGGTGGTGAGGGGGATCTACCGGCGCACCCGGGG
>JAACFI010000055.1 GCA_009937575.1 Haliea sp. | reverse complement strand
TCTCCCGTCTTTCCCTCGGTTCAACCCATACACGCGGAGCCATCAGGCGCTCCCGCGCCTCTCCTGCTCTCATGTTCGCCGCTCAACGTAGCCAACTGGAATCATATTTCACCAGCTATAATCTCTATCACCATCCCGACGAATCAGGCCGCACTCAAGAAATGTCCGAAAAACTGGTTGTCAGCCTCGGAGGAAATGCTTTCGCCAAAGCCGGTGAGAATATGAGTATGTCCGGGCAGTTTGCGTTTGCTGCCGAGACCCTGGCGCCTTTGGCCGAGTTGTTGTCAGCAGACCGGCAGGTGCTGATCACCCATGGGAATGGACCCCAGGTCGGTTATATCCTGACCCGGGTAGAAGAAGCCCTGGGAAAAGCCTATGCATTGCCGCTAGAGGTTTGCGTGGCAGAGTCCGAAGGCGAGATAGGTTACGTGTTACAGCAGACCGTCCACAACCTGACAAATGGACAGCGGCCAGTGGCGACACTGCTGACCCAGGTGCTGGTCGACGCCGATGACCCGGCCTTCGAGAATCCTACCAAACCCGTGGGCCCCTGGTTCCAGAAGGAGCAGGTAGCCGCCCTGCAGGAAGAGGGTATTCCACTGGTTTACGATAAGGAGGGGAGGGGGCGCAGGGTTGTCGCTTCGCCGCAGCCCGATTCCATCGTAGAGATCGAAGTTATCCGGCAGATGCTGGAACTGGGAGTGACCGTGATCGCCGCCGGCGGAGGCGGTATCCCGGTGGTGAAAAAGGGCGATAGCCTCGAGGGTGTAGAGGCCGTGGTGGACAAGGACCTTGCCACAGCGCTGCTGGCTATTGGCCTGGGCGCCGAGCGGATGGTGCTGGTCACCGGGGTGGCGGGGGTGTATCGGGATTTTGACAGTGACCGGGCGCAGCTGCTGTCCCAGACAAACCCGGAAGAGCTGGAGGCCCTGGCGCAGGAAGGGCAGTTCCCTCCGGGAACTATGGGCCCAAAAGTGGAGGCGGCCATCCAGTTTGTCCGCACCACCGGAAAGAGCGCGGTGATCTGCCGGCCCCAGGACCTGGCCGCGGCCATCGCCGGGCGGGCGGGTACGGTAATCGAGAGGGAGCACTGACGGGGTATGTTCAACTGCATCATCATGGGAGCGGCCGGTCGGGATTTTCACGACTTCAGGACCTTCTTCAGTGCCCGCCCGGAATTCCGCGTGCGCGCGTTCACAGCCACCCAGATACCCTTTATCACCAGCCGCTCCTTTCCAGCAAGCCTGGCTGGCCCGGACTACGACGAGGACATCCCGATCTACGACGAGAGCGAACTGGCGGAACTCATTGGCCGGTTGCAGATCGACTTTGTATTTTTCGCCTACAGCGACATCAGTCACCGGGAGGTGATGCACAGGGCGTCGCTGGTACAGGCCGCGGGGGCGAGCTTCGTGTTGCTCGGCCCTCAGCAGACCATGCTCGAATCCAGCAGCAAGGTGGTTGCGATTACCGCTACGCGTACCGGTGCGGGCAAGAGTCCTTTGACCCAGTGGCTGGCCAGGTCACTGGTTGAAGAGGGGGTGAAGGTGGCCACCCTGAGACACCCCATGCCCTACGGCAAGCTGGATGAACAGGCGGTGCAGCGCTTCGCCGAGCCGGCGGACCTCGATCGCTATAACTGCACCATCGAGGAACGGGAAGAGTACGAGCCCTATGTGAACCAGGGCCTGGTGATATTTGCCGGCGTCGACTATCGCGCCATCCTGGAAGCCGCGGAGCGGGAAGCGGACATCATCCTGTGGGATGGCGGCAATAACGATTTTTCCTTTATCAGGCCGGATCTCAGTATCGTGGTCAGCGATGCCCTGCGGGCGGGGCACGGCCTGGACTACTACCCGGGAGAAACCAATCTTCGCGCAGCGGATATCCTGGTTATCAATAAGGTATCCGGCGCGACGAGGCAGGACGTCGCCCGGATCATGGACCTGAAAGCGGAACTGAACCCGACCGCGGCGGTGCTGCAGTCAGACCTCGAGGTCAGTGTTGACGACCCGGAATTGCTGCGGGGCAGGCGGGTACTTGTCATCGAGGACGGTCCGACGGTCACCCATGGCGGTATGGGCTATGGTGCGGGATGGGTTGCCGCGCAGAAGTACAATGTCGATGAGCTGGTGGACCCGGCTCCCTCTGCTACCGGCAGCATTGCAGGGACACTCGAGAAGCATACCCATTTGCGCAGGGTGCTGCCTGCCATGGGTTATTCCAGGTCTCAGCGGGAAGAGTTGAAAAAAACGATTGAGGGCAGCGATGCCGAGGTGGTGCTCAACGCCAGTCCGGCTGACGTCGGGACCCTGCTGGACCTGACACTGCCGGTGGTGCGCGTGTATTACCGGTTCAAACCGCTGCAGGGTGTCGACATCCTCGAGCGGGTCAGGCAGCTGTTGTGACGCCTCAGTGTCAATTGGTGGACTGGAACTTGTCCCACACCGCCCTGCCCAGCTGGTTGTAATGCACCATCCCTTTGATGAGTTGCCGTCTGGCACGGGTGTCGATCATCTGTGCGGGTAACAGGGGATCGCTGTTTATGCGGCGGATCACCGCCTCGCCCACCAGGAAGGTCTCGCGGGCTGCTTCCTCGTTGCCTATCGTTTGCAGGTGTTTTTCGCTGCGGATCATGGCCTTGATGTACTCCCGGTAACCGGCTTCGATCTGTTCACGCGGCCACAGGGCGTAGAGCGTCTCTGGTTCGATGCCCGGTATATCCCGGACCTGCATCACTACAGCCGCGGATTCCAGGCCCAGGGCGATCAGTTCGGTCCTGGTGAGGTCCAGCAACTGCGCCAGGTTGTCCGGCCGGCACCACAGGCCGGCCACCAACTCGGCGAAGCCGTAAAGACGAAACGCGCGTTCCCGGGCCCGCAGGGCGGTCTTGTCGGCGCGTCCCAGGTGTGAGGTGTGGACCACGATCCAGCCGCCTGTCCATGGACCGATCCTGTCCTCCACCTGGGCCCAGTGGCTGGCGGTCTCGGCCATCAGGCTGCCCTGGGGGCCGATGGTATAGGTGCCGCGTTCCACCGCCGTAATAAAGCCCTGCTTGGCCAGCCTGCCCACTGCCACCCGCGTTGCCGCGGGCTCTATGCCAAACAGCTGGCCCCATCGTATGAGATGCCCGACCTCGACGGTTTCCAGGCTGGGGGCGCTCATCAAAGAGAGAATCAGGCGCTTGGGTGTCGGTTTGGTCTCGAGCAGGGAATCCATCATGGTCGCCAAATATAACATCTATTGACATTTATTGGAAAAATGAGTTATTTTATTTCGCGTAGTTCACAGCGCCCTTCAGCCAACCGGAGTCACCATGAAAGCCAGCGATGTCCTCAGCAGTGAGGAGCTCAAGTTCTTCACCGAACGCAGCGATGCCCGTGGCGCCTGGATCGTATTATTCAACTGGGGTTTTATCGCCGCTATCTTTGCCGTTGTCGCCCTGTGGACCAACCCGCTGACCATCCTACTGGCGATTCCGCTGCTGGGTGGCCGGCAGATGGGGCTGGCAGTGCTGATGCACGAGGCCGGTCACAAGAGCCTGTTTCGCTCTGTACACCTGAACGAGTGGGTGGGGCAGTGGTTGTGTGCCTACCCGATTCTCGGAGACTGTGATGCCTACGGCGCCTCCCACCGGGAACACCACCGTACTGCGGGGACGGATGCCGACCCCGACCTGCCCAACTACCAGGACTACCCGGTGTCCCGGGCCAGTTTCCTGCGCAAGATCAAGCGCGACCTTACCGGCCAGACCGGTGTGAAACTGCTGGCGGGGCTGTTCACCGCCCGCGGGCGCAGTATCATGATGCGGGAGGGGGAGAAATCCAATGCCCCCAGGCAGGGTCTGCTGGTCAACCTGCTGCTGTTTGCCGTCTTGCTGCTGGCGGGCGTGGGCGAGCTGTACCTCCTGTGGCTGGTGGCCTACCTGACTGCCTACCCGCTGATCGCGCGCATCCGCCAGGTGGCAGAGCATGCCAACGTGCCGGACCTGTTCGACCTGGACCCCAGGCTGAATACCCGCACTACCATTCCGAAGTGGTACGAGCGCCTGGTTTTCTGTCCCAACGGGGTGAATTACCACGTGGAGCACCACCTGCTGGCCAGTGTGCCCTGCCACAAGCTCAAGGCACTGCACCAGATCCTGGTGAGGAAGGGCTTTTACCGGGGTTTCGAGCACACCATTGCCAGCAGTTACAGGGACGTAATCAGGCGCGCAGTACCGGAGTTCGACAAGGGACAGGCGGCGGCTGCCTGACGGCATATGGCGGTCGGGTACTTTGCCTTGGATTTACGCCCGCAGTGCGCCCGGTGAACTACCTGTCCAGCGCTTGAAGGCATGGCTGAAGGAAGGCGCGTCGGCGTAACCCAGTCGGGCCGCGATATCCTCCAGGCTGAGTGCGGTGGTCTTCAGGTACTCGATGGCCAGGTTCCTGCGGATGTTCTCCACCAGTTCGTGATAACTGGTGTTCTCCTGGGCCAGCTTGCGCTGGATGGTGCGCGGAGTGGTATGCAGGCGCTCTGCGATACGCTCCAGGCTCGAGACCTGGTTCGGCAGTTGCAGCAGGTGCTGGCGGATCACCTCGGTAAAGCCCCCACCCTCATCCAGGGCGGCGCAGATCTGCTCGCACTGGGCCTCGAAGATGCGTGAGGATTCCGTCTCCGCCTGCTGCAGTGGTTCGTGCACGTAGCGTTCTTCGAAGCGGAAATCATTGCTGCCGGCACTGAAGTTCACCGGGCAGCGAAAAATCTCCTGGTAGCGCTCCGCATAGGCGGGAGCTGGCTGCATGACGTTGACTTCCAGCAGTGGCAGTGTGTACCCGAGGGCATCACAGGCTATCGTGTAGCTGGCTGCCAGGCCGCGATCAACCATGTACTGGTAGCAGTTGCCCAGGTCGCGCCGCTTTTGCAGGTGAATGATGGCCACGCCGTCTTCACTGCGCAGGGACCAGTTCATGAAAGACCAGGTCAGGTGGATGTACTTGAATACCACGCGGAAAGTTTCCGCCAGGTTGGCACTGGTCATCGCCGCCAGGCCGAGCATACCGTAGAAAGGCAGGTGATAACGGGGCCCCAGTTGCAGTCCCAGATCGGGTTGTTGCAGCGCCTGCAGGGCGTCCTCCATGAAAGCCAATTCTTCCCGGAGCGAGAGCGTGTATTCGGGGTCGTCCGGGGCATCTGCGGGTATCCCGGCGCGCTCAAGCATGGCGACTGGATCAAGGCCTGCTTCCCTGACCACGGTTATGACCGGACTGAGGCCGTAGGCACGGTGGCGTCGTATGCCCGAGGATTCTGAGGTGGTAATCAACATCTCGCTGTAAAGCGACACCTTATTTTTTTCTGTTGTCGGAAATTAACAAACAACTTGTCGCCTGTAAACATCATCGGCCGGGACGACAATCGATAAGCTGCGACAAACTCTAAACAGGGGGGAGAGCTTGTGCCTGAGTACCAAGCCATACTCGCCAACCTCGTTGCCGCGCGGGCCACAGACCGGCCGGACGACGAATTGCTCACGTTTGTCCATATCGACCCAGACGGTAAATTGCAGGATGAGTCTCGCAGTTATGCCGATTTGTGGCGCAACGGCCAGCAACTTGCCGGTGCCCTGCAGGCGGCGGGTATGCAGCGCGGTGACAATTTCGCCCTGGTGATACAGAACCACCCCGAGTTCGTCGACGCCATGGTGGCGTCGTCGATCTGTGGCACCGTGTTCGTGCCGATAGACCCGCGAACCCGCGGTGATAAACTGGCCTATATGCTGGATTTCGCGGACTGCCGCGGCGCCATTGTCGCGGACTACGCGCTGCCGTCGGTGCTGGACGTGCTCGACAGGGCGCCATCGCTGGAATGGCTTTGGGTTTTGTCCAGTGACGCGATGGCCGCATTGCCCGAATGCACGCTGCCTCTCGAGTGGCTGGTGGAAGTGGCCGCCAGCGCCACACCTGTTTGCGATGTGGCGGTGCAGGATCCTGCAGAACCCATGCAGATGCTGTTTACTTCCGGCACTACCGGGGACCCCAAGGCCATCGTCGCCGCCTACGCGCGTTTCGATGCGGTATCGTCCATCGGCCCACTGGTGGGCCTGACCGGTGACGACCGCCTGTACACGGGCCTTTCCCTGACCCATGCCAACGCCCAGCTGATCACCCTGGGTAACGCGCTGAAGATGGGTATACCCTGTGTGATCAGCCGCAAGTTCACCAAGTCCCGCCTGTGGGATATCTGCCGGCGCTACGGCTGCACCTTTTTCAACCTGCTGGGCGGTATGACCACGGCGATCTACAGCGAACCGCAGAAACCGGACGACGCAGACAACCCGGTGCGGCGGGTGCTCAGTGCCGGGATGCCCGCCTCTATCTGGGACAATTTTGCCCGTCGCTTCGACGTGGAGATCTTTGAATTCTACGGTGCCGCCGAGGGCGGCATGACCTTCAATCCGCCGGGGGAGGGCCCGGTGGGCAGTATCGGTAAACCACCGCCGACCCTGGAGGGGAAGGTCGTCGACGAGGACGACAAGGAAGTCCCGACGGGTGAACAGGGCGAAATCGTGTTTCGCAATGCCGACGGCAGCTGCCCGGTGGTGGCCTACTTCAAGAATCCGGATGCCTCCGCCAAAAAGACCCGCGACGGGTGGCTGCGTATGGGCGATATCGGCCATCGGGATGCCGAGGGCTGGTATTACTTCGACTATCGCAGCGGGGGGGGAATCCGCCACAACGGCGACTTCATCAATCCCGGTTTCGTGGAAAAGGTGGTGGCCGAGCACAAAGCGGTGGATGATGTATTCGTGTACGGGATCGAGGCCGCCTCCGGGGTGCCCGGTGAAAAGGATGTGATTGCTGCTGTGGTGCCGCTGGCCGGGGAGGACCTGGATGTCTCCGATCTTTTCGCGCACTGCAGGGCACAACTGGAATCCAATTTCGTACCCACCTATATTCAGGTGATGGACGAAATTCCCAAGACCGCGTCGGAAAAGCCCCAGGAACGTTTCTGCCTGGAACATTTCCGCACACAGTTACAATCGGTCTTTACAGAGCAGACGCTCAAGCAAAAGGAGAACAAGTCATGACTGCAGAAGTGGTTATCTACGGCGCCAGCGGCTACACCGGCAAACTGATCGCCTGGCACATGGCCGAATACGGCATCCCGTTCATTGCCGCCGGACGCAGCCAGCAGCGCCTGGAAGAACAGATGGCCAAAGTGCCGGAACTGGAAGGTCACGATTACGAATGCGTCGAGGTGTCGAATGACCGTGAATCCCTGGCGCAGCTGTTCGCCGGGAAGAAAGTGGTCTACAACGTGGTTGGGCCGTTTATGCAGCTGGCAACGCCGGTGGTGGAGGCCTGCCTGGATGCGGGCTGCCACTATTTGGATACCACCGGTGAACAGGACTGGATGTTCCACGCCAAGCGGACCTGGGGCGAGCAGTTCGCCGACAAGGGCCTGGTGTTGATCCCGGCCTGCTCCTGGATGTGGGTGGGTGGTTTGCTGGCGGCGGAAGTCGCCCTGGAGAATCCGGGAATCGACACCCTGGACCTGATGTACCTGGCCGATTCCTACACCAGTGTCGCCTCCACCATGTCTTTCATGCGCATGCTGGTCAACGACCAGTTCCTGCTGCACAACAACGAGCTGGAAACCTGGCCGCGGGCCACGGCCTACCCGGTGCACGTGCCGGATCTGCACATGCAGCTGCGAGCCCTGCCCTGGGGTGGGGGCGGCGAGATCGTCTGGTACGAAGACGATGACCGGGTCAACAACTGCAGCGTGCTGGTGGCGTTCAAGAACCAGGAGATGCTCAGTGCCGTGATCGGCATGGTGGAGCAGTTCGAAGCCGAATACAGCGACCTCGAGGGCGACGAGCGGGAGCAGAAGACCAACAGCATGGGCAACGAGATGGTATCCGAGGAACCCGGGCGCGAGGACCCGGATATCAACCGCAGCATCATAAGCTGTATTGCCCGGGGTAATACTGAATCGGTAAGCGTCATCCTGCGCGGAAATTCCCCCTACCTGCAGACCGGCGCGTTCGCCGCGGAGGCCACCCAACAGCTGCTATTGGGAGAGCAACAGGGTGCCGGTGCCATTTCCCCGGCGGCGGCGTTCGGTGCCAGGAAACTGATCGCCTGTGCAGCGTCACGGGGATACCTTACCTGGACCGCCACCAGTACCTGAGGAATTGCAAACTGGCCCGTCACCCAGAGGGCGGACTGGATCGACTATAATCAATTGATCAGCATTCATCTGGCGATGAGTGCGCAATCGCCAGCAGGCGAGGAGGTTAGAAATGACCAAGTATCAACAGGTTCCGGAGTCGGGGCAATCGGCGTCACTGTCGGAGGCAGATCGCATCACACGCCCGGAGTTTATCGAACTGCCAATGACCGGCCTGGAAGGGCCTCTCAGCGAGGAGGAGCGGGCACTGCAGGAGAGTGTGCACCGATTTGCGGAGGAGGTTATCCGACCGGTGGCGGCCAAGCTGGACAGGGTATCGGCGGACGAGATGATTGCCGAGGGCTCCGAGCTGTGGACCGTGCTGGAGAAATCCGGGGAACTGGGCCTCAGCCTGGTCGAGATGGAGGAAATGGAGCCACTGGACAGGGCGCGCATGCTGGCGATTGCTATCGAGGAACTGTCCTGGGGCTGCGCCGGCCTGTCGGGGGCCATTCTGGTCAACTTCTTCCCCACCATGTACTCCCTGCTGGCGGGCAACATGGAGATGGCAAAATACTGTGAGGGCCGCCTGGGCTGCTGGGCAATCACTGAGCCGGAGCACGGCTCGGATATGCTCGATTCACACAGCCAGGTGGCCTCCAGCGAGGGCCGCTATGGCAAGCCGAGTATCGTGGCCCGGATCGACGGAGACAAGGTGATCCTCAACGGGCAGAAATCCGCCTGGGTCTCCGGCGCCACCGTCGCCGAGGTCTGTGTGCTCTACACCCACGTGGAGCGTGACGGCAAGGTCGGTCCGGGGATCTCCGTGATCGTCGACCTGGACAGCGATGGTATCTCCCGTGGCAAGCCGCTGGAAAAAATGGGCCTGCGCGGCCTCAACCAGGGCGAGATTTTCTTCGACAACGTGGAAGTGCCGCTGGACCATGTCATTTCCGGTCCCGACGAGTACGAGGATTTTGTCACGGCCACCCTCGCCGAGGCCAATCCCCATGTGGCGGGCATGGCCATGGGCCTGGCCCGGGCTGCCTACGAGTACGCCCTGGCCTACGCCCACGAGCGCCGGGCCGGTGGGGTGCCGCTGGTGCAGCACCAGCATATTCGCTACCGGCTGTTCCATATGTTCCGCAAGGTGGAGATGGCCAGGGGCCTGCTGCATCGTGTTATCACCTTCAATGCCACGGCACCCAAGCCCGCCCTGCAGGCTTCTGCCGCGGCCAAGGTGAGTGTCACCCAGCTGGCTTTCGAGGTGGCCAATGAGGCGCTGCAGATGTTTGGCGGCAACGGCATGACCCATGAATACCCCATGGAGAAACTGGTGCGCGATGCCCGCGCCCTGCTGATCGCCGACGGCTGTAACGAGATGCTGGCGCTGAAGGGTGGGTCCCTGCTGGTCAATCCGGACCTTCTGTAACCGCACCGGCCTGACAGGGGGGCGATATGACGGAGATCTACGTGGCCGGGATCGGCATGACCAAGTTCGGCCGCCACCCCCAGCGGGATTACAAGGACCTGACCCGTGAGGCAGTGGAACTGGCCCTGGCGGATGCGGGCGCGGAACAGGTCGATGTCGGCCAGGCCTACTTCGGTTCCTGTGTGCTTGGCTTCCTGCAGGACCAGCACATGGTACCCGGGCAGGTGGCCCTGCGCGCCATGGGTTTCGAGGGCGTCCCCATCTTTAACGTGGAGGGCGCCTGTGCCTCGGCCTCCTCGGCCCTGTTCCTGGCGGCCCAGGCGATCCGGGCGGGCAGTTGCGATGTGGCTATCGCGGTGGGCGCGGAAAAAATGATCAGTAACGACAAGCAGAAAATGTTCGCCGCCTTTGATTCCGCCTGGGATGTATCCACCGCGGAAGCCAACAAGGATCTGTTGCTGAAAATGGGAGAGGGGCTTGTGCCCCCGGAGGGTTCCCAGTCACCCAAACCCTATAGCATGTTCATGGATGTGTACGCCGCCATGTGCCGGCTGCATATGAAAACCTTCGGCACCACCCAGCGGCAGATCGCGGCAGTGGCGGCGAAAAACCACGGTCACTCGGTGCACAATCCCCTTTCCCAGTACCAGGTAGCCTACAGCGTGGAGGAAATCCTGGCAGCGCCGCCCATCACCTACCCGCTGACCCTGCCCATGTGCTCCCCTATCTCGGACGGTTCCGCGGCGGCTGTGGTGTGTAACAGTGACGGCCTCAAACGCCTCAGCGGCGATAGTTCCCGCGCCGTGCGCCTGCTGGGCAGCGTGGTGCGCTCGGGCACCAACCGCGAAGCCACTGACTATCGAAATCACCTGACCGCGCTGGCGGCGGCGGAAGTCTATGAACAGGCGGGAGTAGGCCCCGGCGACGTGGATGTGGCGGAAGTGCACGATGCCACTGCCATGGGTGAGATCATCCAGGTGGAGAACCTGCAACTGGTGCCCTTCGGCGAGGCAGGTCCCGCCGCGGAGAGTGGTGAGCTGACCATCGGCGGTCGCTTACCGGTCAACCCCTCCGGGGGGCTGGAGTCCAAGGGCCATCCTATCGGCGCCACCGGTCTGGGCCAGGTGCACGAACTGGTGACCCAGTTGCGTGGTGAAGCCGGCCCCCGCCAGGTGGAGGGCGCCCGCATTGCCCTGCAGGAAAACGGCGGGGGAATTGTCGGTGTGGAAGAGGCTACGGCGGTGGTGAACCTGTTTGCCAGACAATAACAAGGCGTGGCCTTTTATCGGGCGATAGGGTCCCGCTGCAGTAACCTTTAGGACGGGTACCCGATAAGGGGCATGGCGATAAGAGTGGACGCTATGGTACGGGCGCCACTTATATTCACTGCTCAGCCGTAAACAGACACTGCTTCGCCACCTTGATCATGATGGCGATAACAATACCAATACCAATCACGAACAGCAGGAACGCCACATTGTTCATCAGGTTGGTTTCACTGGTAAGCGCGAGTCCCCGGGCATTTGGAAACAGCGGGTCGAACGAAGAGGCGATAACAATGGTCCAGGCCACTATGATCATCCCGATTGCGATACGCCGACTTGTCCTGGCCGAGAGGTTCAGCAGGGGTAGAACGGCCGCCATCAACCACAGGCCAAAACCGTTGGTGATCCCCTCCATATGTGCCATACGCCAGGCGTCGTAGGTCCCCGGTAGCTGAACATCGATCACCCAGGGGATGGGCCAGAGACGAATGTCGCCTAACAAAAAGAACAGGAAACCGAATCCCATGACAAAGGCAAACAATAAAACCAGGGCCCCGTGTCCGACCAGCAGGCGCTGGCTCTTTAGAATGTCATCCATGTGTTCGCGCACCTCGTTTATACTGCATTTGCAGGTTGTTTTGCGGCACCGAATGGCACCGGCATAACAGGATCACTGGTATCCAGCAGCGGGATCAATGCGTCCTCCGGCAGTGTCGTGTATCCCTTGACCCAATCTTTCATCCACTGGGGATCTCTTTCATTCCTCGGGTTGAAACCCGGAAGCAGGGCCCGGAAGCAGAAAGGCCCGACGTTGACCACGAACAGAGACAGCTCTTTCAGTATCTTCAGCATCGTCATTGGTCGATACAATAGTTTGTCTTTCTTTAAAAACCTGAACATACCCCTGATACCCAGGCCGACCAGGTGGCCAGAGCCATGAAGTACGCCGATGGCCCTGGGCCAGTACTGACCGGAATATGCCATATAGGTGTCGAATGCAACGGTCTTGTGTTCCGTCTCCTCGATCATGTGCATAAGCCAGAATGAGCTGACGTGCGGGCTGGACCCGGCAAATAGCGAAACACGCTTGGTTATCAGCCAATGGGTAAAGCCGTTGGTCATGGACTCAAATCCCGCGGAGTACGCCAGTTGGGTTCGCAAGCTTCGGGTTTCCAGGCGCTCATACTGCGCTGTCATGATATCTTCCAGTTCCGCCAACTCGGGGTAACCGTTGCTCTTCAGCAACTCGTTATAGCGGCGGTGACATTTGTAGTGATTCGCCTCCTGGCGGTTGAATCCCCCCATGTCTTCCAGTAACCCGGGATCGGTTACAAATTCCCTGGCCCTGAGTATGGAGCGGATCAGGTAGGGTTCCAGGTAGGGCATGGTCATGGATAAACCGTTGAAGAAGTGCGATCGAACCGGGTTGCCGGGAGCCCAGACAGGATCCAGGTCATCGGGGAAATCAAACGCAAAAGGTCTTATTACTATTTCATCGACGTCTTTGGGGAGGTGCTTATAATTGGCCTGTGTCATTGCCGTCTCCACTATTGAATTGCTAACCCGCTGATTGTTGGAGTAGCCCTGGCATTATAGTTGACTGAATCCGCATCGCCGGATGCGTCTCAAACGCCTGCACTATCATATGTGAACTTACCTGGGTTGCTGCATAGGGACACAGCACCGACGCTTCCGGGTGTCTCGATAACATCTGGTCGAGCCCCAACTCGTATTTCCTCAACTCGCCCAAAACATCCTCGCCTGGGAAATCGCTGGCCCAACTGCCGGTGCCAATAATCAGGATCTTGTCAAATCCACGGGCCTTTGCTTCCAGAATCGCCGACTCCACAAAAGCCACCGCCCTGTCCCACTGCATGGAGCCGCTGAGGAAATAAGAATTCTCAATCGATACACACCTGAGTGCGTGGGCGGCCAGCAGTTCGTGCTTGTTAAGGTCATTTTCCGCCAAAAGCATTTCGAGACGCTCCCTGCGGTCGGAATCTTCAATGACGAGGACATGTGACCCCTGCCCGAGGCTCCTCAGCACTTCCGCACCCAGCGTCATCCATTCCTCTTCAACATCGTTGCTGATAATGCAGCAGTGGGATGATGCCGCGTCCCGCGAGGGGAGGGGGTTTGCCGGGACATCGCATGGCTCTGCCGTGCCGGGTAAGGATTGGTTGATGAATTCGATTAAATCGGTTTTACGGAAGCGCCGCTCATCTCGTGCGCCGATGCGTGAACACGTCAGCCGCCCTTCATTCGTCCAGCGTCGAATAGTCGCCTTGCTCACGTTGAGCAATGTCGCCGCATCGGCAATAGTCAGCAGTGGCGCGACTACCTGTTTACCTTGATCATCCATGTTGCACAGGGTCCGTGTGTTAAGCATGTAATAATGTTGCATCTAACATACTGTTGCTGTATATAATTGTCAAAATGTCGAAATCATAAAGCCCAATAAGTTCGAGTTTGCAGCAATCAAATATAGTTATAAATAATTATATATAACCTAACTGCTAATATGAGTTCTGTCGGGAATGGACAAACATAATGTCGCCTGTAAACATCTTCCAAAGTGGCGGCAATGGTTAATCTAAATAATTATATGCATGTGGCGTTACCAGCTTCCCGAGTTTCGCCCATGCATCTAAATGCCTGTGTTGGTGGCGCTGGCTTACTACAAGAAACATCCCGATTCAGGTTACAGCTGGTCGAGTAGGGCGAGCGGCAGGTCCGGGAGGCCGCGTCACCCTGGCTGAGCACGGGGGCGGATTTATCGGTGAGGATGGATCCTGAAGGACTGATTGACATCCAATAGCACGATACGCTCGTATACGCAGTGGTAGGACTTAAAATGCCTCCGTCCCTTGCCTGATGCTGTAGTGAGCGGGGCTTTAATAGCGATAATAAATGCCGGGTAAGGCAGCAGCTTGGAGATTCGAGTGACGGGAGTTCGCTACAAGATCGCGCAATGGACCATGGCGCATCGCAACATCAGCCTTGCATTCATCGCGCTTATCACCGCTTTCTTTGCTGTCGGCATAGCGAAGGTTGAGCTCAGAACAATTTTCTCGGATCTGTTCCCGAAGAATCATCCCTTCGTCGAAACCTATAAAGACCACCCCAATTTCGGCAATCCGCTGACTGTCACGGTGATGCTGAAAGTGAAGGACGGGGATATCTACAACCCGGAGACGCTCGCCAAAGTATGGCGCCTGAGCCGCGATATCGACCTGGCGCCCGCCGTGGATCACGACCAGATTCTGTCCATCGCCACGGAGAAAGCGCGATTCTCCGAGGCCACCCCGTTTGGTATCAACTCCAAGCCGCTGATGGGAGACGCCGCACCGGCTACCGATGCGGAAATCATGGAGTTCAAACAGCGTGTCGACAAGGCCCCCAACGTCCAGGCGTTTCTGATCTCGCCGGACGAAACCGCTACCATGATCACCGCAACGTTCATCGAAAGATTGCTGGACTTCGGTGTCACCTTCGATTTCATTCAGGAAATAATCGCCAACGAGCAGGACGATCGGCATGAGATCTACGTTGCCGGCGCGCCAATATTGACCGGTTGGGTCTACACCTACGAAGCACAGATGCTCGGCATCTTCGGTGTGACCGCCGCGGCGCTGTTTCTATCGCTGCTGTTCTACATGCGCAACTTTCCCGGCGTGCTTACACCGATTATTGTCAGCGTTGTGGCGGCCATCTGGGGCTTTGGTTTCGTTGGCTGGATCGGCGACCCGATAGAACCACTGATTATGGTGGTGCCGCTGCTGCTCATCGCGCGATCATTTAGCCACTGCGTACAGTTCATCGAGCGCTACTACGAGCTCTATCACGTACTTGGGAATCGGCGACAATCCGCAGAGCAGGCGCTCAGCGTCATGATGGCACCCGGGGCGCTTGGCATCGTCACCGACGCCACCGGTCTCTTCCTGATCGCGCTGGCACCGATACCGGTGATGGAGCGCTTTGCCCTGTTCTGCGGCTTCTGGGCCATGATCCTGGTGCCGGCGAACCTTCTGCTGACCCCCATCCTGTTGTCATTCTTCCCCAAACCCAAGAATGTCGAGGCGCTGATCGGCACCGATAAAGATGCCTGGATGCACAACCAGATTTTCGCGATTCTGAACAGTATAGGGCGCATGAGTCATGGCAAACCTGCACGTGTTACCACCGTGGTGGTGGTGGTGCTGGTGCTTGGATCACTGGCGCTCATGACCCAGATTCGTGTCGGCAACCCGGTTGAGGGCAGCAATCTGTTGTGGAACGACTCGGATTACAACACGGCGGTACGCGAGATCAATGCCAACTTTCCCGGGCTGATGACGTTGGAGATTGTGTTCGAGGGCAAGGATGATTCCCAGCGGGTGGTTAAACTGGCGGAAACCGTACAGGCCATGAGCAAGCTGCAGCGCATTCTGGAGGCGCAGCCAGATCCACCGGAGGCGACGCTGTCATTTGCCGACTACCTGCCAGAGGCAAACCGGCTCTATAGCGGTGGCAACCCCAAGTGGGCCCCGCTCGATTTTGACGATGTATCGGTCAACGCCGCTGCGGGTGCGCTGCTGCTGGGCGCGAGCTCCAAGGCGTTCAGCCACGTCGCTGACTTCGAACTGAAGAACGGCACCGTGTCGCTGTGGTACAAGGACAACAAGCAGAGTACGGTGGACAAAGCCCTGGCACAAACCCGTTCCGCGCTGGCAGAGTTGGGTACCGAATTTGAGGCCTTCCGCATACGCCTAGGCACTGGCGCGATTGCCCTGCAGCAGTCGGTCAACGACACCGTAGACAACTATCAGTGGGTCATCCTCGGCGCCCTGAACGCGGTTATCCTGATCACCTGCAGCCTCGCCTACCGCTCACTGGCAGCCGGATTTCTTCTGCTGGTGCCGGTCAACATGTCCAACATGTTCCTGGCTGCCGTCATGGTCATGATGGGCATCGGACTCGACGTCAATACCTTGCCGATCACTGCCATCGGGATTGGCGTGGGTATCGATTACGGCATCTACCTGCTGAGTCGCATTTGCGAGGAGTACCGCGATGCTCGCCAATATGGCGACGCTATTCGTAAGTCGGTAGCCACTACCGGAAAGGCGATCTTTTTTACCGCTACCATCGTGCTGCTGAGCATACTGCCCTGGTATTTCCTTTCGGGCCTCAAGTTTCTGGCGGACATGGGACTGCTGTTGGTTATAATCATGCTGATCAATATGATGGTGGCGCTAGTCGTTTTGCCGCTTCTGGTCTATCTTTTTAGGCCTGGCTTTATTGATCGTGAGCACATGGTAATGTCGGAGTCTGTCAGCCCCGAGGTATTGGAAAAGCTGAAGGCCTACGGTTGAGTAGAGTTGAAGCCCGGCTACGGCCGGGTAGAGAGACAGAATCGAAGCGGCCTATGCTGCAAGATTGTTAACTGGCGTACGCTATTGTGCGTTCGCTCCAAAAAGTGGGAGATAATAACGATGCATATCCGTAAATTTGGTAAGGATTTTTCGCGACGCTTCTTCCTTGAGCAGATGGCCAAGGGCGTTATTTATACTGGCGTGCTCTCGCCCCTGTGGGCGACCATCGCTCGCGGGCAAACACTCGACAAAGTCTACCCGGACGAGATCTCCTCACTCGAGGGCCTGACCGGCGGCAAGATCAATACCGGCGACGTGCTTAACGCCTCCAACGTCGAGCACGTCAAGGACTTTATTGATCCCGTAAGTTACATGCAGATTACGCAGATGGGTCGAGAGATTGACACCCATGCCACGACCACAGACCCGACCTGGTTGATGCCTGAGGACTACCTGAACGCCTCGGTAACCAATACCGGTCGCGCAGTATTCGATGCCACTGGCAACGTCAGGACCGATGACGGCAGCGCCTGGATCGGCGGCAATCCCTTCCCGGCAGCGACCACTGCGAACGAGGCCTTCGCCAACATCACCCTTAGCTGGGGTCGCTACGACCAGACCTTCTACGCCATTCGCGAGGAAGATCTCAACCCCGATGGCACGGTCGCCTACAAATACGACTTTGTCTGGTGTGAGATGAACGCCACTGGCCGCGTTTCGTTGCCCGACAACCCGTTCCGCGGCAAGGAGGATACACTGCGCTTCCAGTCGGTATTCTTCAATACGCCCCAGGACGTACGCGGCACGGCGTTCCTTTCTATCTGGCCCTACGACCAGACGCAGTTCCCGGAGTTGCACGGTTACCTGCCGGCGTTCAAGCGCGTGCGCCGCTATCCGACCAATCAGCGTTTCGAGCCACTGCTTCCTGGACCCACCTGGTATATCTCGGATGCCTGGGGCGCGGGTGACCCGTTCCTGACCTGGGGCAATTTTAAGGTCGTGCATCGCGGCCCCATGCTGGGCGCGGCGGGTCCGGGCAACTTCAATACAGATGATCCCAACTGGGAGCGCAAGCGCGTCGGCGGCCCCGAAGGCCGGAGCTTCATCCGCAGCAACTGGGAGGTCATTCCCGATGTCATCGTGCTGGAAACCGAACCGGTCAAGTATCCCCGGGCGCCGATCAGCAAGCGTCGGGTGTACATCGATGCGCGGGCGATGGTGGCCTACAACAGCATCAACTATGACCGCCGCGGAGAAATCTACAAGAATTTCGAGCACGGCAACGGCATATCGATCGGAGCGGATGGCACCGTGGCCACGCCCCTGGCCGGCAAGCCGTTATGGTCCTGGAACTTTGTGATCGTTCACGATGTGCAGACCAACCGCATCTCCCTGCCGGAGTTGGTGAAATCTTCCGGAGGCTACGATACGCACTACAACGATCCGGACGACTACAACCGCTTCCTGACCCGTCCTTCGCTTGGCACCCTGTGCCTGACCGGTGCGCTCATATTGAGCGGGTCGGCGGTGGGCAGTGCTGTTGAAGAGCAGCTTACGCTGGTCCGATCCGGCCTGCCCCACGACGCACTCTTTGACGCCCAGTTTCAGGGTGACCGCGGGCTTGCTGTCGGCGCCCACGGGGCAATGCTGGAAAGCCTGGACGACGGCAGTAGCTGGACCGCCCTGGACAGCCTGGGCGACCTGAGCCTGATGGCCATCTCGATGTCGCCTGAGCGCAGTATCGTGGTCGGTCAGCAGGGCGCGATTTTTGTGGCGACAGGCACCGAACCGTTTCGAAGGGTCGATAGTGGCAGCACCGAACGACTGTTGTCAGTAGCGCTGGACGAAACCAGTGGTCTCGCTGTGGCCGTGGGTGGCTTCGGAACTGTGCTCATCTCCAATGATGCCGGTGAGACCTGGAATTCGGTGCTATTGGACTGGGAGTCGCTAAACGAGGAAGGCCTGGAGGCGCACCTGTATGACGTTGAGATAACGCCCCAGGGAGAGATCTTTGTAACCGGCGAATTCGGCCTGGTACTGTCATCCACGGACGGTGGCAGCACCTGGCAGACGCGTGCACAGGGTGATGAATCCCTGTTTGCACTGCACCTGGGTGAGGACGGCACCGGTTATGCCGTGGGCCAGGATGGCGTCATGTTACGCTCGCGCGATGGAGGCCAGAATTGGCAGCGCCTGGATACCGGTTCGCGCGGCAACATGTTGGATGTGTGGGCTTCGCCGGAGGAAGAGGTGGTCGTTGTCGGCATCCGCACACTGCTGCGCAGCAGCGACGGCGGCGACAGCTGGACGGCTGCAAGCGATCGCTCGGTTGAGCGAACCTGGTACCAGGCGCTTGCTCCCGGGATTGTTTCGCAGCAGGACGATGATGTAACGCTGCATCAGCAGCGCATTTACGCGGTGGGTCAGATGGGAAGGATCGTCACCATCAACCATTAACCCGGTGCAAGTGGCGATTAGAGGCGTTATTCATATTTGAGTGGGCCATGCGGACCTGCTCAGGTGGGATAAAAGAATCAGCCCAGGCTGGTTCTGCGAAAATAAAATAAAGGAGAAGCGACTATGAACAAATCGAAGATTTCGGTGGTTCTAACAGCAGGTCTTATGTTGCTACCGGTTGTGGCAATGGCGGCCGATGTCAGCGTAACGGGGTTCATACGGCAGGAAACAGCCGTGGGCACCGGCGATGCTAATGTCTATAACCAATCCTATGGCAATACTTTCAACCAGAAGACATTACCAAACACCTTCGGCACGCCGATTACACGAGACCAGCCCAGTGAAGATACGGACTGGAACCTCAATGCAACCCGGGCTGAAATCGACTTCAAGGCGCGATTCAACTCGGCCTGGGAAGGGTTTGCCAAGATTCGCGGTGTGACCCAGTGGGGTATGGACGACGAGTACGACCACTTTTACGACTCCGGTTTCAACGGCGGCAAAGGCAGCGTGCTGGAGGTCAACGGCGAAGATGGCATGATGGACATCCCCGCGCTGTACCTGGACTACAACAACGGTCCCCTGTGGCTGCGAATGGGGCAACAACAGATCGCCTGGGGTGAGGCCATTTTCTTCCGCGTGTTTGATATTCCCAACGGCCTGGACCTGCGGCGCCACTCCATACTGGGTGTCGCGGCGGAGGAGTATTCCGACTCGCGGGTGCCCTCCCTGGGAATTCGTGGCAGCTACCGTTTCGACAACGACTGGGAGATAGAATCTTTCGTGCAGCAGTTCCGGCCTTCGGTGCTGGGGCCGCAGGAAACGCCTTACAACTTCGTTGGCTCACAGTTCAGGATCGATCAGTCCACGGGTTGGAATGACAAGGAGGACGACTTCAATTTCGGCGCCCGCATTTCCGGCAGCGTTGGCAACTTCGATCTGCAGTTCATGTACTCCAGCCGCATTAACCCGGACGGCACATTCCGCTGGACGGAGTCTGGCATCAATCCCTTCGTCGGGATTCCCGGACTTGAGGAGACCGTGGGTGCCCTGCTATCACAGACGGCCTTTGAGTTGACCCCGGACGGTGTCTGGATATCAGACGAGTGGTTCAAGTACGCAGGCCTCACCCGGTTGGACGGTGTGGATGGTCTCAATGCCTCCATTCGCGATTTTCCCGCGGCCCAGGCGCTCGGCGCTTTCGTCGTCGATGAGGCCACCTGCCAGGCGCTGCTCGGCACCACCAACCTTCGCGACTGTGCGAATTTCGAGCTGGACCTGTTCTACGATACCTCGGGTAATGCACCTCCTGGTGGTGGCCTGGGTCCACTCGCGGGCCACATTATCAGGGAGTTTGACAGGGAAGATATTTTCGGCGCGGGCTTCACCTATGTGTTCAACGGCGAGCCTAACAGCCTGCTGGATCAGTTGGTGCTGCGTACTGAGTTCACCTTTACCCCGGATCGCAAGTTTACCGCCCTGGGACTCGACCGGGAGTATATCGAGGAAGACGAATTCATCAGCAATATCTCCCTGGAGAAATATCACCGCTTTAGCTCGGCTTTCCCGGCTTCCTACTTCGTGCTGCAGTGGATGCACAAAAGTGAAAGCGACCTGTTGGGGCGGCACGTCGATGGCTTCGATACGGACAAGGACGGTCGACCAAAGGGCGAGGACTCGTTCAATGCAATTGCCTTCGCCCTGCAGCAGCCGTTCCCGGGCCTGATCTGGCGCGCTGACCTGACGGTTTTGTACGATGTCAACGGCGGTGTCCTGGTACAGCCCGGGGTCAAGTGGCGGCCCCGTGATGACGTACAACTCGATGTTTATTACAACTACATCGAATCGGACGGGGATAACAATGACGTGCTGGAGACCTTCGAAGACATGGATGAAGTATTCGCCAGACTTACCTGGTACTTCTGATTCGCGGCGAGGTGCTCCCCGGGGCACTGAAGCCAGTCTGCCGGCAGGTACCGGGCCTGGTAAGCAGTGATTGAGGCGGTAAACAGCCTGATCGAGCTGGGTGGCCCTGTTGTCATGCTGCTGCTGGGGCTGTCCGTCATCGGCACGGCCATCGTGTTGGTAAAACTCATACAACTGCGGGTGCTCAGTGGCTCGCAGTTTTCTCGCGTGGAGGCGATGCTGGAGCGGGATGAGACAGATGGATTGCAGGAACTTTCCTCTCCCCTCGGACTCCTCGTAGCGCACGGCGTCGCCGGCCGGGCCGGGGGCGTGGCGGGAGAAACGCTGGAAGCCGATCTTGCGCGCCGCGGCAACCGGCTGATCAGCGATTGCGGGCGCTATCTGCGGCCGCTTGAACTCATTGCCTACCTGTCGCCCCTGCTGGGCCTGCTGGGCACTGTGCTGGGCATGATCGATGCTTTTCGCGGACTGGAGGCACAGACTGCACAGGGCGATGCCGGCATGCTGGCCGGTGGTATCTGGGAAGCACTGCTTACCACAGCCATCGGTCTCGGCATCGCCATTCCCATGACCGCAGCCCACGCGCTGCTGGAAACCCGGGTGCAATACATAGCCGAACGCCTGTCCCAACTGCTCGAATTGGTGCTGGCCCGCTGATGAGCCTGCAACTGGCGGTGCCCTCGCTCACCCGGCGGCGCATCAGCCTGACACCGCTGATCGATGTGGTATTCATCCTGCTGGTTTTTTTCATGCTGGAAACCACCTTCCTGACCGAAGCCGAAATAGCCGTTGCCGCCGAAAGCCAGGGCGGAGCGCCAGGCGCGCAGCAGCCGCTACAAGTGGAACTGCTGGACACGGACTGGGTCTGGTTGAACGGTAAGCGTATAGCGTACCCACAGTGGCTGGCGGCTCTGGACGCGCTCCCCACCGAACCAGATCCCGCAGTGCAGTTACGCACGGCAAAGCACATTCCGGTCCAGCGGCTGGTCGCCGTGATTGACGCCTTGAATGCGCGCGACATAACGCGCATCAGCATTGGTCGCTCGCGAGGTTTCGCACCTTGATCCGTCTCGCCGCTCCCCATCGGGCCGCCCGCGATGTGGAAGTGGCCGTGGTGCCCATGATCAACATCGTTTTTTTGCTGCTGCTGTACTTTCTCATTGCCGGTCACCTGACCATTACCGAGGGGCCGGAGATTGAGCTTCCACTGGGCGGAGGTCCCGGGCAGCCCGAACCGGCAGCTACGGCAATAATGGTGGATGATACCGGTGCACTCTGGCTGGGTGCGCATGAGGTTACGGCGTCAGAGTTGCGTCAGCGCCTGCTGGACCTGTCCCAGGGGTCTCCCACCGCTGCCGTGCTTATCCGCGCGGACGGACGTGCCCAGGCTGACGCCCTGCAGATAGTGCTCGAAGCTTGCCAGGCAGCCGGCGTGGGCGAAATTCGCCTGGCTACAATCGAGAGCAGATGACAATGCGTGGCACAGCCCTGTGGGTGGCGGCGGGTCTGATCTCGCTGGCAGTCCACGCGCTGCTGTCCTGGCGCCTTGGCAACGAACTGGCGCCAGCGCCACTGGCGACGTCGGAACCTCGGGTAATTCAAATGCTCGAGGAAGCGGTCAGTGAGCCTGAGGTCATGGAGATGCTCAAGTTCGAACAACCGCTGCAAGAACCGCCCCCGGAGTTGCTCGTTCCCACGCGGGCGTCGATAGTGGTCCCGGACATCCCCGCCACGGCACTGCGCGCGGCCAGGGGTGGTGGACCCGTGGTCATCGGCCCCGGTCCTGGCAGCCTGCTGCCGGGGCCTGCAACCGAGCTTGTCGGTACCGGCCTCGGGGAGGGCTCGGACCAGTTTGCGCGCTATGTCGATGACCTGCGCGAGGCCGGCCTGGACGTGGTCTTCGTGGTCGATGCCACCGGCTCAATGGGCTGGGCCATCGATGAGGTCAAGGCTCGTATCGCCGACGTGGTCGACTGGGTGCGTGACCTGGTGCCGATCGCTCGCTTCGGAATTGTCGCCTATCGCGATGCCGGCGATCCCGAATTTGAGGTGCGCGCACAGCCGCTGACCTATAGCGTGGCCAAGCTTACGCGTTTTCTCGGGGGTTTATCCGCCGCCGGTGGCGGCGACCTGGGGGAAGGGGTATTGGCTGGATTGCGCACTGGGATCGTGGATGCCGGCTGGCGTCCCGCCGGCAAACGACTGATGATCCTGGTCGGTGACGCCCCGCCCCACCGCGATGAGGTGGCGGCGCTGGAGCGTCTGGTTACCGGTTTCAGGGCGGCGGGCGGACAGATCACCACGCTGGATGTGAGCGATGAAGCCAACCCGGCGCTGTTGGAGGCGCGCCTGGGCCGACGAGTAAACCGGGCTCTTTACCGGTCCGCGCCGAGCTACGATTTTCAGCGCATTGCAGAACTTGGCGGCGGCGACGCCGCAACGTTGGACGGGGAATTGCGCCTCACCCGACGGCTGGTCAATCTTATTTTCGGCGAGCGCTACGCCGCCGAGCTGGCGCTGGCGCTGGAGGCCATGGAGTCATGAGCGTATTGGTCAGAGCCTCGCTGTTCGCACTGCTTGCCCCATTGTTTGCGCTGGCAGTCGACAAAAATAGCGATACCATCAGCGGCGAGGAATTGCGCTCCGCCGCTGTAGAGCTTGGCCAGCAGATCGACGCTGCGCGCACCGAGGGTAATACCAGTGAAAGCGTGGAACACTGGCTGCGGGTGTGTAAAGCACTGGACCAGCGCGCCCGAGAGGCGCGCCAACGTGCGGAAGCCGCTGCCGGTGAAAACGAGCAGGCCCTGGAACGACTCTATCGCTCATCGAGCTGGGGTGGCCTGAACTTCGCGTTGGCCGCCAGCCGCTACTGGCAAAGCTGGTTGTACCTGGACCGGTTCGCGCTGACCGCCAGCCCATCCGACCTGAGCGCCGCACGGCATGGTTTCCAGACAACGCTGGTGCTGATTGTCTACCCCGGCCTGGTCCGCGGCAGTTGGCTGGGCCTGGGTTACGTGGCGCTGGCCGAGGACGATCTGCCCACGGCGCGGGCGTGGTTCGATCGAGTTGCGCTGCAGGATGACGCGCTGGCGGATATCGCCCGCCGGGAAATCGAACTGATCAGCGCCTTGGAGCAACCGACGGTAGCGGCCCTGGACAAACTGGATGCTGCCACAGCCGACGCACTCGAAGCCGAAGCACTGGCCCTGCTGGAGCGACATGGCAAGAGTCTGGATGGCGCCCGGGCCGCCGCAGAGCGACTGCGGCAGCTGGAAGCGGCCGGCGAGCTGACCCCCGAGCGGGTAAAGCGCCTGCTGGTATTTCGCAATGAGGTCATTGGCCAGCCTGTTGGACCGGTTGGCTACCTGGTCAGCGCAGAGGACGCACTGGACAATGCCCAGTACTACACGGCGGTAGAGAAATTTGCGGCCTTTTTTGCCGCCCTGGACGAGGAGCGCGCCGCTGCTTTCGTCGACTATCGGCTGCGCTATGCTGACGCCCTGTTGTTGAGTGGCCTGTATGAGCGCAGTATAGCTGAGCTCGCACCTCGCATGGATCAGCTGGCCGATCAGGTAACGGCGCACAGCCTCCTGCATGTCGCGCACGCCATGCGCTTCGCGGCCCAGGGTGGTGCACCACGGCGTGAGGCCTATCGGCAGGCAGCCGACAAGGCTGGTGACGCGGGCGCCACATTCTCGAGGCAACTTCTGGGGGGCAATCTACAGGCGGCGAGCGCGCAGGCGAAGAAAGCAAAGCGTGAGGAAAATCCATGGTTTCTACGATTACCAGCCTTCGAACTGGTCTACCGCGAATTCGGCTCAACCGCCTCCACTGCAGCGCTGCGCAATGCGCAGGCGAAACTGGGTTTGCAGCTGGTACAACAGTTCGACAGGCAGACTCGCCGTTTACCCTGGGTGAGACTGGCGACGGCTGAACTGCAGGCGCAACTGGAACCTGACGTGCAGCGACTGGGTGCGCAGCTCGACAAACTGGCTGACGATTTCACCCGGGAAGGGATCGATATGAACGACGCCCTGATGCGGATACGCCTTGATTACCTCAAGCAACGGGACCCGGCACAGCTTGTTGAAATGTTACGCACACTGCAGCCACCGCTCAGCGATGAGCTGGGATTGCAATTGCTTGCCACCGTATTGCCCTGTAATGAGACTGGCTGGTGCCTGCCTGCCACCCGGCAGCTGTTGCGAATCTACCCGCCGGGATCGGATGCACGGCTGGCAGTACAGTTGGAGCGCATTCGCTTGCTGAGCGCGACCGGGCGCGATATGGATTCCTACACGGAGAGTCGGGTGATGGTGGCGGACTATCCGCACTCCGGGGACGCCTGGCGGCTTTATGCATTGAGCTGCGAGCGTGTCGGGCGTGCAGGCGATGCCGATGAGGCGTATGCTCGATTGACCAAGGGAGTACCGCTGGGGTCCGCGGTCTGGGAGGAGGCTCAGCTGGCTCGCCTGCACCTTCGCCTGGGTGCCGGGGCAGAGCAGGAGGCCTGTGCGCTGCGCCAGACAGTGTTGCAGCACCCCGCAACGCTGGCGAAACTGGATGACGTGCTGGCGGATCGCGGCGTGTCCTGCCTGTTACCGGACAAGTTACTATGAACAATAGTTGTTGAGGCACCACTCATGTTTCACATCAAGCGCTTTGACTACGACTACAGCCGACGCCATTTCCTCAAACAGGTGTCACGGGGTGTGCTCGCCACCGGGGTGCTGGCGCCCTTGTGGAAAACACTGGCCGCTACGGGTGAGCACACCGCGGCCTATCCCGACGAGTTGCTGTCGCTGGACGCCTACACCCGTGGTGGCCTGGGTGACGGTGCGATTATCTCGGCCGACAATGTCGAACTGGTCAAGGACCTGCTGGATCCGGTGCAGTACCTGCAGATAAAACAACTCAACCGACAGCTTCGGGTGGTGCCGCAAACCCGTGACCTCTATCAGCTGAACCCGGCTGACTATATCGAAGCCACGCTGCGCAACCGCGGTCGGGCTCAGTTCGATGCCACCGGTAACGTGGTTACCGATGAGGGCAAACCCTGGATTGGCGGCAATCCGTTTCCCGACCCCAAGTCTGCCCTGGAGGTGTTCGCCGCGGCGACTCTCAGCTGGGGGCGTCACGACGCCTCGCTGTACCCGGTCAAGGAAACGGACCTGAATCCCGAGGGGAAGATCGCCTACAACTATGAATCGGTCTGGGTGGAGTATCACCCCGTGGGGCGCATCACCCTGGATCCCAAGCCTTACTGGCCCGGGCACGAGGACGAGCTTCGTTACCAGACCATACTTTTCGTGACTCCCAAGGATGTGCGCGGCACGTCCTTCCTCAATATCTGGCCCTACGATCAAAACAAGTTCCCGGAGTTACACGGCTACCTTCCGGCTTTCAAGCGGGTGCGAAGATTTCCGACCAACCAGCGTTTCGAGCCGCTCATTACCGGCAATACCCTGTATCTTTCAGACGCCTGGGCGGCGGGCGATCCATTCCTTACCTGGGGCAATTACAAGATCGTGCATCGCGGACCCTACCTGGGCGCAGTGGCCGGCACCTGGACGGGCGCTCACGAAAATTGGGAACACGGTACGCACGGTGGGCAGGATGGTGCGACCTTCTGGGACACCGACGTACAGCTGGTGCCGGAGGCCATTGTCGTCGAAGCGGAGCCTGTCAAATATCCTCGGGCCCCGGTGAGCAAGAAGCGCGTTTGGTTCGATGCCCGCACCCTGACACCGATGTCCATGGTCAGCTTTGACAGACGCGGCGAGATTTTCAAATCCTTCGACGGGGCCTTTTCAATCTACCAGAACGGCGATCGCTCGGTCAGCGAGGGCGAACACCCCTACTGGTCATGGACCCGGGTGCATGCCTTCAATGTACAGACCAACCGCATGACCCGGCTGGAGCAGGTACGCAAGGTAAGCGGCGGCTACGAAATGGCGGTTAACGATGACAGCCTTTACGATCGCTTCCTAACCGTGTCTGCGCTGCGTCGCCTGGGAGATTGATTAGATGCAACTTAGCTATCCTGATGCGTTTGCCAGCACAAAAAGCGTAACACCACTATACTGAACAGGCAGGAATCATCTCTGCCATACGTAAAAAAATACTAAGAGGATTCACCATGGATTGCCCGAAATGTAACGCACTGATGGAACCTGTAAGCTATGGCGGCTCGAACACTACCATCGACCGGTGCACACAATGCCATGGTCTTTGGTTTGACCTGGACGAAGCGGAGCGCATGCGGGGCGAATGGATGTCGGAGCTCGTCGATAACGGTGACGTGGCAGTGGGTAAGGTGAACAACAAAATCACCGATTGTGACTGCCCTCGCTGCGGCAAAAAAATGGACCATGTCAAGGATGCAGAACAGCCGCACATTGGTTATGAAGCCTGCACCGAACACGGCATGTATTTCGATGCGGGCGAATTCACTGACTATAAATACGATACCCTGCTCGAAAAAATCATCCGCCTCCTGCGTCGATAATCGACGCGAGGCTCATGTCGCCCGGGCTGTATAGCGCCGAATCAACGCAATTCCAGGCCGAACCCCACGTACTTGCTCCTGAGGTGGTAAGTGGAGAGGTCCTTGCCGTAACCGTCGAAGTAAAAGAGAGTGGTGCGCAGGTTGTTGAAACGCGCCCCCAGGCTGAACTTGCCGCTCAGGTACTGGCCGGGACTGTGGTACAGGCCGGTTTTCAGTTCCAGGCGGGCATCGAAGGCGAGGTTGCCGCGCCGGTTTTTCCACAGTGATCCCTCCACCATGCCGCGCAGGCCATCGAAGTCGGAAATCTGGACATTGTTGCCCGGCTCCCACCAGATATCGTCCTCCCTGCCGTCCTGGAAACCGAAGCCCTGGCAGTCGCAGAAATAGCGCATTTCCACGTTGTATTTCAGCCAGGTGTCCTCCAGGGTGTCGACGAACATCTGTGAGTTGCTCTGCCAGCGCAGCAGGGCGTAATCCCATCCGCGGCTCACCTCGGCCAGGGCGTGGTCCTCGCCATGGAGGGACCATAGTTGATCCAGGCGGTCGATCTCGTCCGCCTCCATCTGCTGCCCGTTCGATTCATGGAACCAGCCCAGGCGCAGGGTGTCTTTGCCATGGGCGAAATCGTATTCCACCGAGATGCCCGGGTTCTGCCGCCGCGAAATCACCGGGGCCGAATCATAGCGATCGCTGTCCAGGGCGTAGAAGTCGTAGAGGCCGTTGTAGTGCAGGTACAGCCTGTCGGGAATGGCGGCATTCAGAAAACGCCCTACGCCGGTATCCAGGGACTTGGCGTCGTCCTGCCAGTCGTGGAATTTGCGCTCCGCCAGTGGATACCTGATCGACAGGTAGAACTCGGCGTGGTGCTCGTCGTCGATATTGTCGTCGATCGGGTTGGTATAGACGAAGTAGTTGGGGTCGTCCGATTGCAGCATGCCGCTGCGTTCCCGTCTGGCCAGGTCGTCCAGTTCATCCACCCGGCGCTTGCGGTTGGGGTCCAGGGCTTCGGGCGCTATGGCCAGATCGTCATAACACCTGAGACGACCGATATCGTCTGTCATCTGCTGGCACATCATATACTGGTTCTGAAAGTCTTCCAGTTCATTCTTGTTTTTTCCCTGGGCGGCATGCGCTGCTGCAAAAAGCAGCAAGGTGGCAAGGATGCGATGCATTGAGGTCGACCCCTCTGGCGTTATTTTCTGGCGGGTCCCCAAGGGCTCCGGCAATTTATACCGTTATATATTAAGCTGATGCTGAATAGAACGACCGTGGGTAAAATTGACAATGCCACCAGAATCGGATGTACGGCAACACCCCGACCGGCCAATCGTCGGCGTGGGTGTCGTGGTATGGCGCGGCGACAGCTTCCTTCTGGTGCGCAGGGGCAAGGAGCCGAACAAGGGCCAGTGGAGTATTCCCGGCGGCGCCCAGCACCTGGGTGAGACTGTATACGCTGCGGCGGAGCGGGAGGTACTGGAGGAGACCGGCCTGCAGGTCACCGTGCATGGCCTGGTGGACGTGGTGGACGGTATCAGGCGAGACAGTGAGGGCAGGGTGAACTATCACTATACCCTGGTGGACGTGGTCGCCGATTCACCATCCGGTGAGGCCCGCGCTGCGGACGACGCCGAGGCGGTGGGCTGGTTCACACTGGAAGATCTGCCAGGCCTTGGTCTATGGAGCGAGACCGAGCGCATTATCCGCGAGTCCGTCGCCAGGCGGCAGTCGCAATCAGCTGTGAGTCAATAGCTCTGCATCGGAGGTGGCACCCTCCCTGGTGGGCAGCGTCTTGACGATTTTGTTTTGACAGTCCGCCGACAGCGCGTACTATGCCTCGATTGGGGAAAAACACGGAGCGCGCCATGCAAACTGTCGATGTCTACTGGTCCTTTCGCAGTCCCTACTCCTACCTGGCTACCCCGGGGCTGCTGGAGATGAGGGATAACTACGATGTGGCTGTGAACCTGCGTGTGGTATTACCCATAGCAGTGCGCGCCCCGGAACTGCTGTTCAATCCCCAGAACGCCAACCGCACCCGCTATATTCTCACCGACTGGTGGCGTCGCGCCGAGTACCTGGGTATGCCCCACGCCTGGCCGTCGCCGGATCCTATTGTGCAGGATATGCAGACCATGGAGATCGCCGAGGAGCAGCCCTATATCTATCGTCTCAGTTCCCTGGGTGTGGAGGCGCAGCGACAGGGCCTGGGTATCGATTTCGCGGCCCGGGTTTCCAGCCTGATCTGGGGCGGCACTGAGGCCTGGCACCAGGGGGATCACATGGCCAAGGCGGCACAAGGGGTGGGGCTGGACCTGCAGCAGATGGAAAGCGCGATTGAGGACGGCAACCACCTGCAGGAGATAGATGAAAACCAGGCCGCGCTGGACGCGATCGGCGGCTGGGGCGTGCCCAGCATGGTGTTCAGGGAAGAGCTGTTCTTCGGCCAGGATCGC
>JAACFI010000332.1 GCA_009937575.1 Haliea sp. | reverse complement strand
GTGGCGTCCAGGCTCAACCAGCCGATATCGATCAGCAGCCAGATAAAGCAGGCAAACAGCGCAGCCCCGAGAATGATGCCCAGCCAGCCCAGTGACAGGAAGGTTGCCCGCAGGAACACGATCCAGGCGATCAGCAGGGCGACGCCCACCAGGGCCGTTACCGGGTCGAAGCCGGCGTCACCGGATATCACCCAGCTCAGATAGGAGAAATCAGTGGGGTTGTAGGTACCGAAGACCAGCAGCAGGGCAAACAGCAGCCGCAACAGGAAACTGACAGCATTGAATTCTTTGGCCATGGCAATGGGTTCCAGTCAGCTGATTCAGGCCGCGAGCAGGCCGTTGACGATATGCCGGACTTCATCGGAAGACAGGTAACGGGGTACGGGGTAGAGCCCACCGGCCTCCTTAAGCGCCTCTTCGATAATACCCGGTACATCGTGCGCTTTCAGGTCTTTGGGCTGCAGCGGCAGATCCATTTCCTTGCGCATGTCGATTATCGACTGGATAAATGCGCCGGCCAGCTGTCGGTCGCTGCCGCCCGGTTCACCCACCTCCACCAGCCTGGCCAGGTCCGCCAGGCGCGGGTGCACGCAATCGCCGTAGGCCGCCAGCACTTCCGGCAGTACCATGGCGTTGGCGTTACCGTGAGGGGTGCCGCAAACGCGCCCCAACTGGTGGGCGATGCCGTGGACGTAGCCCACCGAGGTCTTGCCGAAGGCCGCACCGGCATAGAAGGAAGCCACCGCCATACCGTCCCGGGCCTCCATGTCATCACCGTTGTGGTAGGCAGCTACCAGGTACTTGAAAATAAGCCTGACAGCCGCTTTAGCCTGTATTTCCGTACCCTCGGTGGAGGCCTTGCTGAGATAGGACTCCACTGCGTGGGTAAGGGCGTCCATGCCGGTGGCGGCAGTAATGCCCGGGGGCATGCCCTTCATGATCTCCGCATCCAGGGCCACGTAGCCCGGGATCATCTTGCTGTCGACAACCGGTACCTTGCGGTGGGATTCCGGATCGGTGATAATCGCTGCCAGGGTGATTTCCGAGCCGGTGCCCGCGGTGGTCGGTATTGCGAACAGGGGTGTGCCCGGTTTCTTACTCTTCTGGATGCCGTCGAATTTACTGAGAGGGCCGGGGTTGGTATGCAGCATAGCCACCATCTTGGCGGCGTCCAGCACCGAGCCGCCCCCCACGGCGATCACCGCTTCACATCTCTCCTTGCGGTACATGGCCTCGCCTTCCTGTACCTTGTCGAAGGTGGGATCAGGCAACACCCCGTCGTAGACAACGTACTCCACGCCGCCCTCGGTGAGCTTCTCCTTGACGCCGTCGAGGATACCGGAACTGCCCAGGAAGTCGTCGGTGACGATCAGTACCCGCTTGAACCCCAGTATGGCGACCTGTTCACACAGGATCAGGGCCGAGTTCAGTCCCTTGTAGACAACTGGTGGATTTCGGGGCAACAGGCGCAGCAGCCAGGTGACCACGACTGCCATGAATTTGTAGTACAGGGTTTTCATTGGCTTTATCTCCCACGGATTTTTCTTACGAGTTGGCGCGACATCATAATCCGACAGGGGCCCTTCAGGCTACCTTGGGTTTTCGTCGCTGTTTCGCCGGCGGGTGGTCCCGCAGCCATTTCTTCACGCTGGCCTGGGGTTTGACCGCACCATCAGCCATCGCCCGGGCGACGTTTTCGTTGACGAAACGGGTCATGGCAGCCGTGACCTGGCGAGCCATCCGGTTGCCCTCGTTGGAGGTCGCCATGATCATCAGGTGCGGGTTGAGAGGATCCACCGGCAGCTCTTGCCGCTCGCGGCGGATGACCAGGTAGCGAGCGGGTACTTTGAGCTCACTTTCCCGTTTGACCCCTTCCTTCTGTTTGCGCCGGGAGACCAGGAAGTTGTGCTCCTCCCGATGTCGACCAGCGGATACCAGGAAGTCGTCCTCGTGGATAATCGACAGGAAGGGAATGTCGTAGGCGAGAATGATTTCCAGGGCCTTGAGGTGTCGTCTCTGGTACTCCACCGGGTCGTGCAGTGCGGCGTTGACCTCCTTGGCCAGGCCGTAGAAAGACGCGGTTTTCAGCAGCCGATTGCCCACCAGGCGCAGTACGTAGGGGCTGTCGGTATTCAGCATGCGCTGTTGTACGGTCCTGTTATTCAACAGGTAGCGCATCAGGACGTTGAAGGCGTTCACCAGCGGTCGCGACCCGGGGGTATCGAGGAACCTGCCCAGTGCCGCCAGGTTGTCGTCATCGGTGACCGTTGCCTCGTCGCTGAGTTGCAGCCCGTCCGTTTTATTGCGGTAGGTGGAACTGAATCCGGTGTAGTCCAGCTGCGTGTTATTGCGGTAGTGGGAAATCACACTCTTGATGTTTTCCCCGGCGTGCGGGCCGTCGGACGGGGCCCAGGAAGCCAGTTGAATGATGCCACTGGCGCGCAGGGCATCCACCAGCAGGCGATTTTCAGGGGACAGTTCCTCGTAGGGAGGGATGGGCCCGTCGTAGTCACCGATGATGGACAGCAACAGGTGATCGGAGATGACGCCGGCGATGGAGTGGCCCGCGTAGGGCACGGGGCGCCCCTGGCGCCAGATCTTTAGGATAGCCTTGCGCAACACCCTGGCATAGTGCGGAAAGATCTCGGCTTCTGGCAGAGTTTTGGCGTGACTGCCCCGGTGCAGGGCGGAGACGGTCCAGGCGGAGGGCAGGCGGATCAGGAAGCTGGTGAAGCTGAACAGGCCCATGAAACCGTGCATAAGCAGGATGTGAGTGCCCTCAGGTTCCTCACCCTCGCGGGTCTCCGCCTTGTTGAGCATGGGAGTCCCTTTTTCAGAGTACTCGAACAGGGTTTCCTCGAAATGCAGTGCCTGCTCATCGGCAAAGATATAGACTTTTTCGGCGATTTCCCGGCTCGCACGCAACATGCGCAGGGGCGTCTCCATTACCGTCTGCTCGAAATCGGTGCTCTCTTCCATCTCGAATCGCCCAAGGGCGCGCAGCTTGTGCGTGCCGGATACGATCAGGGAGATACACTCGGCATTGGTCATCACGCCCCGGTTGAGGGCGATACGCAGTGCGCCCGAAGTCTGCTTGAGCACGATTGCGCCGGGTTCGGTGATTTCCAGTTCGGGAGTATAGGGCGCAAAAGCACCCAGGGTGCCGTTCTTGCCGATACCGCTGATGATGTAATGAAAGGCCATCGAGGTCCCCAGCCTGTTCTGGATGTCGCGCTGGTAGCGCTCCGCTTCGCGCCGGGCCAGCCGGGTAGCGAGGGCGCGGTTGTTATTGTCCAGTGCCTTTTTTGATTCCGCCAGGTTGATCGGATTCACCATGGCACTGATCATGTGATCGATGATGTCATCCATATCCACTGGCGCCTGCAGACCGAGGTCGTCCGCAATTCGGCGAATACCCCTGGTACCCAGGAGTTTTTCCGCCAGCGGCATGATCAAGTTGATGACCAGTGAGTTCTCCGCGCTCTCCCAGCTCTTTTCGCCACTGGATTCCTCCAGCAGGAAAATTCGTACGTGCTTGAACCACTCAATATCCGCGTGGTGCTCCTGCACCAGGGCCTGGTACTGGGCCTTGAGGGTGTTGCCGCCGCCCACGGCCACGGTGAAATGCTGTCGCTTGTAGCGGCCCCAGGCGGAAAAGCGGCCCTTGGAAAGCCAGTACTGGTACTTCTGGTGGAAGATTTCGGCCGCATGCCGGGCCGCTTCCGGCAGGTCGGCGGAAATGCCGACGTGGATGCCGGCCTCTTCCTGAACAAGTGCCGGTTCGGCCCGAGTTCGCCTCAGTGTCAGGGAACGGCGGCAATTCGGCGATTTCCAATCCATGTCTTCGAGACTTCCTTAGGCAGGTCGCAGTCAGCAGTTTGCCAGAAACTATATCACGAGGGTCCCCAGGTCGACTCAAAGGTAATGGCTGCATGGAAATTTGAGCCGGGGAGAGAAATTACCCCGAAGTTTTTGACGGAGGTCAATAATGCAGCTGTTGGCCGATCTCCAGCAACCACTCATGGCTGCAGAGCTGCTCGCTCTCGCTGAGCGGCGGCAGTCGGCCGCCGCCGATCAGGTGGCTGATCCCCAGAGTCTCCACGTATTCCGCAAGCCGGTCGCGGGCGTATTCGCTATCACCGACGATTGCCCAGTCATCCACATCGACGTCCCCGCCCTGGAACTGCCGCAGCGCGCTGGCGGCAAGGCGTTGCTTCACCCGGTCCGCAAGTGAGGCGTTCCCCGTGATGAATACGGTACGCATTACCGGCACGACGGGATCCAGGTTGTGCCCCATCTGCTCTGCAGCCTCCCGGTGGAGCGCGTAATTGGATTTCAGCACTGCCAGTGGCTCGATAGGGGAGCACAGGTAGGGAAGCCCGAGACCGCCCACCTGTTTCAGGGCCAGCGGACCGAAGGCGGCCACCCACAGGGGCGGGTGAGGGCGTTGCAGGGGCAGGGGCGCCAGCTGGACGGCATTTCCATCCCCATCGGCGTACAGAGGCTCGCCCTTCCAGGCCCGGATCATGGTGTCGAGATTGCTTTTGAAGCGGCTGCGTTTTTCCTTGCCGGGTACGCCGAACACCTCGAAAACCGCGTCCTGCACCCCCCGGCCGAGGCCGAGAATCAGGCGCCCGCCGGACAACTGGTCCAGAACGGCGACTTCCTCCGCCGCCTGCACAGGGTGGCGTATGGGCAGCAGGTAGGAGGTGGTAGCCAGTTTGATACGACGCGTTCGCGCCGCCGCGGCGGCCAGCAGTGTGAGCGGGGAGGGTATGGCTCGGGCGTCGTCAAAATGATTCTCCGGCAGCCAATAAGAATGGAACCCCATGGCCTCGGCGCGTTCAGCCTGTGCACACAGGGTATCGGCCTGCCAGGGCCCTTCCGTACGCCAGGCGGTGACGGCGATCTGCATCTCGCTCAATAGAG
>JAACFI010000054.1 GCA_009937575.1 Haliea sp. | reverse complement strand
TCACTGTTTGCGCAGAACCTGGGCACCCGGCAGGCGGTGTCGCAGAAGCGCCTGCAGGAGCAGTGGCAACAGGTACGGGCGTGGCTGGATAAAAAACCTCATTAAATTTAGGGTTAAAAAATACTGTATTATTTTGGTCGGGTATGAAACTTCCAAATGGACACCCGGTCATACCTAGCACGAACGCTGTCCGTTACGGCTTTGGTCATGCGGCGCTTCGAGTGGTACTAAAACTATTTGATTACTTACAGGGAATCTCAACTATGGCTCAATCAAAGAAACCTCTCGCTGTCGCCCTGGGTGCAGCGTTCCTGGCAAGCTCCATCGCGCCTCTGGCATCCGCCGAGGTAAACCCGTTCTCCGCACACCAGCTCAGTGGTGGTTATGACCTGGCCAATTACGATAAGCACGAGGAAGGCAAGTGCGGCGAAGGCAAGTGCGGCGATGAGAAAGGCGAAGGCGAAGGCAAGTGCGGCGAAGGCAAGTGCGGCGAAGGCAAGTCCGAAGGTAAGGGCAAGTCCGAAGGTAAGGGCAAGTCCGAAGGTGAGGGCAAGTCCGAAGGTGAGGGCAAGTGCGGCGAAGGCAAGTGCGGCGGCGACAAGTCTGAAGGCGAAGGCAAGTGCGGCGAAGGTAAGTGCGGCGGCTGATGCCTGAACGACACCGGGAGTTCCAGGGAGCGGGACTCGGTTTGCGGCGGGCCCTGATGGGCCCGCTGCTGTCTATGAACCAGGGAGCGGTAGATTTCATGGAGGCGGCGCCGGAGAACTGGATAGGCGTGGGCGGCCGTTTCGGGCGCCAGTTCCACCAGTTGGCGGAGCGCTACCCGATAGTACTGCACGGCCTGTCACTGGATATCGGCGGGCCGGACCCGGTGGATACCGGCCTGGTCGAGTCCGTGCGCGCGCTGATGAACGACATCGAGGTGCCGCTGTACAGCGAGCACCTGACCTACTGCGCGGCGGAAGGGCACCTGTACGACCTGCTGCCCATTCCCTTCACCGAAGAGGCGGTGCACTATGTGGCCGCGCGAGTGAGGCAGGTACAGGACATCATCGGTGAGCCCATCGCCCTGGAAAATGCCTCCTATTACGCCCAACCCCACACTGATCTCAGCGAAGCCGAGTTCATTTGCGCGGTGATCGAGGAAAGCGGTTGTGACCTGCTGCTGGACGTGAACAATATCTACGTCAACAGTATAAATCACCTCTACGACGCCCTGGAGTTCCTCGAGGCCCTGCCGCTGGAGCGGGCCCGTTATATCCACGTGGCCGGCCACTTCGACGAGGCCGAGGATCTTAAAGTGGATACCCATGGCACCGATGTCATCGACCCGGTGTGGGAGCTGTTGGCCCAGGCCTACCGGCGTCTCGGGCCGCTGCCGACCCTGCTGGAGAGGGATTTCAACCTGCCGCCGCTGGATGAGCTGCTGGGGGAGGTGACCCGGATTCGCGAACTGCAGGCATCCGCGGATGAGCCGCGACGGGCGGTGGCCTCGTGAACCAGACGGCACTGCGAGACAGCCAGATGGTAATGGCGCGGTACCTGCGCGACCCGAATGGACACCCGCCCCCATCCGGTGTGGAGGAGCGCCGCCTGAAAATTTACCGGGACCTCATCTACAACAATATCGAGGGCTTCATCAGCGGCGGGTTTCCGGTGCTGCGCAGTCTTTACGCGGAAGACGACTGGCACGGCCTGGTGCGCCTGTTCATCGACCGGCACCGCTGCCACACCCCTTATTTCCTCGAGATCAGTCAGGAATTTTTGCGGTTTTTGATGGAAGACTTCCAGCCGCGCCCCTGTGATCCGCCCTTTATCCTGGAGTTGGCCCACTACGAGTGGGTGGAGCTGGCCCTGGATGTCTCCGAGGAGGAACTGCCCGAACCACAACCGGTGGTGGACCTCCTGGCCGGCGTGCCGAGACTCTCGCCACTGGCCTGGGTACTGGCCTACCAGTACCCAGTGCACCGTATCGGCCCGTCCTTCCGGCCTGCCGAACCGGGTGAGGGCGTATATCTGGCGGTATATCGTGACCGAGAAGACAAGGTGCAATTCATGGAACTGAACGCGGCCACAGCTCGCCTGCTGGAGCTCATTCGCGACAACGAACAGGCCACGGTCGTTGCGGTCCTGCAGGCCCTGGCTGGCGAACTGGGCATGGAGCCCACGGCACTGCAGGAGTTCGGTGCGGGGCAACTTGCACAATTCGTGGAAAAATCTGTGGTGCTGGTCACAGAAACCGCGGACGAGGCAGTTGCGAGCGGGGATTGCGGGGGTTAACATCGTCACTCCGCAAAATCTGGCGAGCCTGCCGATGTCGCTGCCGCGTTATCTCCTTACCCTGTTGCTGCTGTTTCCACTGAGCACGGCCTGTGCCGCGAGCCAGGAGCGCAATATGGATCCCTGGGAACCGATGAATCGCAAGATTTTTGCGTTTAATGAGACCCTGGACCGTTACATCCTCAAGCCGGCGGCCAAAGGCTACCAGTTCGTGATGCCCGACCCCGCTCAACGGGGTGTGAGCAACTTTATTGCCAATATCTATGAGTTCAACTCGGTGATCAATTCCGTGTTGCAGGGGAGATTCGGTGGTGCCGCCCAGAGTAGCGGTCGCTTTGTGGTGAATACCACCCTGGGCCTGCTGGGCTTTTTTGACGTGGCGACTCCTCTCGGAATTGAGCCCAATCGGGCGGACTTCGGCCAGACCCTTGCAGTCTGGGGCTTCGACCAGGGCCCCTTCGTCATGCTGCCATTATTCGGGCCGCGCACCGTACGCAGCGGTGTCGGTTATTTCTTTGACACCTATACCTCCATACCCTACCTGATCGACAATCGCGAGGCCGCCTGGATATTCTGGACGGTGGAAGTTATCGACTACCGGGCCAGTCTGCTGGATGCCGATGACCTGATTACCGGGGATCGCTATATCTTCCTTCGCGATGCCTACATGCAGACGCGGGAAACCTTCATCAACGGCGGTGTGGTGACTGACAGTTTCTCCGATTTTGAAGAGGAGGAGGATTGGGAGGAGTTTTGACCGCCTGTGGCATGGTAAATACCTTACAAATTTGTGAAATCCTGCCCAAAGCTTGATATGTCCGGTTGCCTGGGGGCCCTGATGGGCGTAGTGTCTCGCCGAATGTGGTACTGAAACCTCCCGCGATGACATCAACCGGTAATGTGCTTGTAGTTGACGACGACCCTGCCCGCGCCAATGCGCTCGCGGAACTGGTGGCCAGTGGGGGCTTTGAAACCCAGGTGGTCACCGATGTCAACAATTCCACCTATTCCCTGGGCGCCAGCAGCGACCTGGATGTGATCCTTTGCGAGCTGGATCTCAAGGGTGTCTCCTGGGGTGATGCCCGCCGCACGCTGCGGGAAATGGATGTGCAGGTGCCCGCTATCATGCTCAGCGATGTGGCCGAGGCGGACCGTATGATGACCGCACTGCGCCTGGGAGCCAGCGACTTCTTCCTGCGTCCGGTGGAAGACAAGGAAGCCCTGTTTCGCTCCATCGCGCGCTGCGTGCGCCAGCGCCACCTGCGCCGGGAACTGCAGGAATCCCGCCAGCGCCTGGAGGCTGCCAATACCGAACTGCGCGGCACGGTAAAGATGCTGGAGCAGGACCAGCAGGCCGGGCGCCAGGTGCAGCTGCGGATGCTGCCGGCCACTCCCCTGGTGCTGGGGGACTACGTGTTCAGCCACACGGTGATTCCCTCGCTCTACCTGAGCGGGGACTTCACCGACTACTTTACGGTGGGGGACAGGTACGTCACCTTTTTTATGGCGGATGTTTCCGGCCACGGCAGTTCCTCCGCTTTCGCCACAGTTCTGCTGAAAAACCTGTTTGCCCGCAAGCGTTCCGATCTGCTGCGCAGGGATGATGATACGGTGCTGAGCCCGGTTGCGATGCTCAAAAGTGCCAACCTGGAGTTACTGGATCTCGCGGTAGGTAAGTTTGCGACTATGGTGGTGGGTCTGCTGGACATGGAGGCCAACATCCTGCGTTATAGCGTGGCCGGCCACCTGCCGCAGCCTGTGCTGGTGTCCCAGGAGGGCGCCCATTACCTGCGCGGCGAGGGCTCCGCGGTGGGCCTGATGGAGGATGCCCATTACGAGGAGCACCTTATCGACCTGCCGGACAGCTTCATGCTGGCGTTGTTCTCCGATGGCATCCTGGAGATCCTGCCTCCAAAGAACCTGATCGAAAAAGAAAAATATTTCCTGGACGTGTTCGAGCAGGCGGCGGATTCGCCGCAGGACCTGGTGACGCGATTGGGCCTTGACCGGGTGGAAACCGCTCCGGACGATATCGCGGCGCTGTTCATCAGCAAACGAGGCTGACGCGGTGGACGGGAAAATACTGGCGGCCAGCCATCACGGCGCCTACGTCATTCGCTTGGAGGGTGACGTGCGCCTCACCCTGTGCACCACCATCGACGAGTATTTCCAGCACATGTTTGAGGATCCGGAATTCGCCAGCGTGTGGGTGGACCTGTGCAGCGCCGAGGGGATAGACAGCACTACCCTGGGCCTGTTGGCCAAGCTGGCGCTGCAGGTAAAGGAGCGTTTCGGTTTCGAGCCGGCAATCTATTCCTGCAATCCAGGTATCAACCGCCTGTTGAAAAGCATGGGTTTCCAGCGCCTGTTCGATTTGCATGAGGAGGCCTGCAGCAGCCCCGAGAACATCAGCGAGATCCCCGCCGTTGGCGGTAGCGAGCAGGCGGTCAAGGAGAAAGTCATCGAGGCGCACCGGGTGTTAATGGGCCTGAGCGACGAAAATCGCGCGCGCTTCAAGGACCTGATGAGCGCCCTGGAGCACACCCCGTAGGGTCAAATCAACCGGCCGCGGCTAATTTACAACGAATGTAATCCTGGTGCGGCACGTAGGTCAGCTCCGCCACCTGGCGGATCAGTGCCTCTTCGTACTTGTCCAGGTTGCCGTCGGCAAAGGCCACCGCCCACATGGCGCCAATCAACTGGACTTTCTGCTGCGCGCTGTAATGGTCGTTGATGATACGGGTAAATTCGTACAGTGAAGTGGCCTCATCCACGCGGTTGCTGGCGGTCTCCATCAACTCCTGAACTTCTGTCGCCGGCAGGCCAAGGCTCCCGCTCAGCAAGGTTTTCATGGCCGCCTGCTCGTCCTCGTCCTGGGTGAAATCCGCCCGGGCTGTCTCGATCAACATGGCGGCAGCCGCCACATTCAGGCGGTGCTGCTTCGATTCCTCGCTTTCCCGTTCAGGCATGTCGAACAGGGCTTTCAGGGCGCCAATCATCGGGAACTGATCAGCTGTTCCAGTTTGACCTGGTCCGCAACGAAGTTGCGGATGCCTTCCGCCAGCTTCTCGGTGGCCATGGCGTCGGCGTTGAGCGCGTAGCGGAAGCCGGTTTCAGCGGGCGAGTCCTTCGGGTCCTCCGAGGCGGCGCCATCGGCATTCAGCCTCTGGGGCAGTTCACCGCTGTCGCCGGCCAGCTCCTCCAGCAGGGCGGGGCTGATGGTAAGCCGGTCACAGCCAGCCAGGGCCTCGATCTCACCGGCGTTGCGGAAGCTGGCACCCATCACCACGGTCTGGTAGCCGTGCTGTTTGTAGTAGTTGTAGATGCGGCTGACCGATTGCACGCCGGGGTCATCCTCGGGCTTCTCGATGACCAGTTCGGTGTTGGCCTTGTACCAGTCCAGGATTCGACCGACGAAGGGGGAGATCAGGAAGACCCCCGCGTCGGCACAGGCCGCCGCCTGGGAAAAACCGAACAACAGCGTCAGGTTGCAGTTGATGCCTTCCTTCTCCAGTTGTTCCGCGGCGCGAATCCCCTCCCAGGTGGAGGCGATCTTGATCAGGATACGCTCGCGGTGGATATCCGCCTGCTCGTACATGCCGATTAACTTCCGCGCCCGTTCCATGGTGGCATCGGTGTCAAAGGACAAGCGCGCATCCGCCTCGGTGGAGATCCGGCCGGGAATGATCTCGAGGATTTCCCTGCCCACATCCACCGCGAAGCGGTCACAGCAGTTGGCCAGTTGCTCCGCGTCCGAGCCGCCCTGGCTTCCGGCCCAATCCTTCGCCCGGTCCAGCAGCTCGGCGTAGTGGGGCAGGGCGGCCGCTTTCAGCAGCAGGGAGGGGTTGGTGGTGGCGTCCATCGGTTTGAAGGCTCGCATCGCCTCGATATCGCCCGTATCGGCGACCACATCGGTCATCGCCTTGAGTTGTTCCAGTTTGTTGCTCATGCAGTGTTGCCCAGATTTCAAAATCTTTTTGTATTTAAACGATGGTGCGCGGAGCGCACCCTACCTCAGACCGAAGCGCCGTAGGATGCGCTCCGCGCATCATGGTTCTTAACCTGCTCCCACGCGCCGATCAAAACCTCGATCCCCGCTTCCTTCTTATAGGCATTCTCACTCAAATGCCGCCGAAATTTCCTCGCCCCCGGCACCCCCTGGTAAAGACCGAGAATATGACGGGTGATGTGATTGAGGTGAACTCCGCGATCGAGCTGCCCCTCCACGTAGGGGATCAGACCAGCGATCACATCATCGCGGGAATCGACCATTTTGTCCATCCCGAACAGACCCGAATCCACCTCCGCCAGCATCCACGGGTTCTGGTAGGCCTCCCGCCCGATCATCACCCCGTCTACATACTGCAGGTGCCCCCGGCACTCCTCGATACCGTGTATGCCGCCGTTGATTACGATAGTAAGTTGTGGGAAATCCTGCTTGAGTCGATAGACCCAGGGGTAGTTCAGCGGCGGAATCTCCCGGTTTTGCTTCGGCGACAAACCCTGCAGCCAGGCCTTGCGGGCATGCACGATAAACACCGAACAACCCGCCGCGGCGATGGGTTCGATAAACCCGGTAAGCTCCCCGTAGGACTCCATCTCATCGATGCCGATACGGTGCTTTACCGTGACCGGGATATTGCAGGCATCCACCATGGCCTTGACGCAGTCCGCCACCAGCTCTGGCTGGGCCATCAGGCAGGCGCCGAACATCCCCGACTGCACCCGGTCCGAGGGGCAGCCGCAGTTCAGGTTGACCTCGTCGTAGCCCCATTCCTCGGCCCACCTGGCACAGCGCGCCAGCTCTGCCGGGTCGGAACCGCCGAGTTGCAGCGCCACCGGGTGCTCCTCGGGATTGAAATGCAGGAAGCGCTCCCGGTCACCGTGAATCAGGGCGCCGGTGGTGACCATCTCCGTGTACAGCAGCGCCTGTTTGGTGAGCAGGCGCCAGAAATACCGGCAGTGGTGGTCCGACCAGTCCATCATGGGTGCTATGGAAAATAACCGGTTGAATTTCAAGATAGGAAATCCCTGGGCAATGTTCAGGCGCAGCGGGTCATTCACACACTCGCCACTCACCCGATATGGTACACAACACAGAGCAACAGGGCTTAAATTTTCGGCATACATCTCGTTGTCGATAGGTCTACAATTCAGTGTGTATAAGGGAGATAAGCATATGCCTGAAAAGCTACCCTACAGCAACACCATGCGCGTAAGGTTCAGCGATACAGACGCCCAGGGCCATCTGTATTTCGCCAATTACATGGTTTATGCCGACGAGGTGGCGGTGCATTATATGGAAGAACTGGGCTTCTCAGCCCTGAATCCAAAGAACGCGCCGGCACTCATTTTTACTGTCAACATCAACTGTGACTATCTCGAAGAGTGTAAGTCAGGCGACACCGTACAGGTATCTGTCGGCTATAAAAAACTCGGTAGATCGAGCGCCGTACTGGCCTACGAGCTAAAGAATGACGCGACCGGCGTCGCGCTGGCGCGAGGCTCCATCACCCAGGTTTTCGTGGACCATGAAACGCGAAAAAGTTGTGAGATACCGCAAGAATTCAAGACGGCTATTGTATCCCGCCAGCCGGACCTGGCTTGATAGCACGGGCGATCAATCCGGCGCGTCAGCAAAATCCTGTCGCAGGTGGCGGGCGGCGAAAAAGAAACACAGACCCGACAGGCTGAGTGAAACGGGAATCAGGTAGAGCATCGCGTAACGCAGCGACTCGACGCCCAGGCTCGGTTCCAGATAATCGCTGAGCAATCCCACCGACCAGGGCCCGGCCCCAAGGCCGAAGATGTTGAGAATGAAAAACAGGATCGCGGAGGCGGTTGCGCGCATTCGCAGTCCCACCAGTGCATGGGTTGAGGCAATGGTGTTACCCACGTACACGTTGAACATCAGCCCCGGCACGATGGACAGGGCGAGAGCCGTATAGGCGCTGTCGGCGAGGTATACCGGGATAACGAAGGGCACCGACACGAAGCAGGTGAAGGCGGTGACCCACATGTACCAACGCTTGTCCCGCACTGCCAGCCGATCGGCGATAAAACCGCCAGAAAACACACCGATCGCCCCGCAGACTCCCATAATCATCGCCAGCCAGGTACCCAGTTCACCGGTGGTCATGCCATGGGAGCGGATCATGAACGAAGCTGTCCAGTTGGCGGTGCTGTAGCCGGCGAAGGCGTTGAAGGCGGCTCCCGCCGCCATGAAGCGGAAGGAGCGCCGGCTCCACAGCAGGCTCAACACCGACTTGAAGGGAACGCTGGCATCACTTACCTGGCGGTTTTCAGCCATGCCGCGCACGGGTTCGGCAATGGTAGCGCGTACCAGTATGGCCAACAGAATCCCGGGTACACCGACCACCATGAAAGCGACCCGCCAGCCAAAGAATTCGTTCAGCCAGCCGCCGGCGAGGAAGCCGAACAGGATGCCGATATTGATACCGGTGGAATAGAAGCCGATTGCACCGGCTCGACTCTCTGCCGGGAATATATCTGAGATGATGGAGTGGGAGGGCGGGCTGCCCCCGGCCTCACCCACACCGACACCGATCCGGGCCAGCAACAACTGGAGATAGTTCTGCACCAGGCCGCTTATAGCGGTCATGAAGCTCCAGATAAATAACGACAGGGCGACGATATTGCGGCGATTGGATCGATCCGCCCAGCGGGCAATGGGAATGCCCGCAGTGACATAGAACACCGCGAACGCAAACCCGGTCAGCAGACCCAACTGCGTATCGGACAGATCCAGATCGGCCTTGATGGCTTCCTGCAGGATCGCCAGCAACTGTCTGTCGATGAAATTGAAGCTGTAGACGACAGTCAGCAGACCCAGCGTGTAATAGGCAGCCCGCCGGGAGGCGTAGGCGTTGTCTTCCGCCGGGCTCAACGCGAAATCTCAGTCATTGACCGAAACGGTACCAGGGCGCTGGCAGCATGGCAGAGGGCAATGGCTGCCTTCGAGTGAGTTTTCCGGGTTTGCATGGGCCAGGGATCTCAGAAACGGGCTGTTCCCGAGAGTATACGCAAAATAAATGGGGTGTGGTGAGTGCAATTGCGAAGCGGGCCGATACTCTTAGCTCGACTTGGCCTCCGGGTTTCCCTGGTGTAGGGTCGCCTGATGTCATTTTTTTCGAAACTCGTTCTGGCCATGGCACTAGTGGTTGTGCTGGTGGGTTGCGGCGGCGGTGGTTCCTCGTCTCCCCCCTCAACCACGCCACCCCCGACTGAACCACCTCCCGACCCGGAGGGACCGCCGATTGAGCCGTCTGCCGCGTTCGCCTGCGGTTCCGGTGGTGCGACTGTTAGCGACGATGACTCCCCGGGGAGTTACGTACTGTTCGAAAGTGCCCCTGTTCGCCCCCTGGCCTGGAGTGCGAACGGCTCTCGCCTGTTGGTGACCAATACCCCTGCCAACTGCCTGGAGATCTACGCGGTAGAGGGCGACCAATTCAGGCTGGAGGCCACCGTCATGGTGGGTATGGAACCAGTGGCGGTCGCTTTTGCGGATGTCGGTGAAGCCTGGGTGGTCAATCACCTGAGTGACTCGGTGAGTATCGTGGACCTCACCGGCATCCCGCGTGTCACCAAAACCCTGCAGGTAGGGGATGAGCCGCGGGATATCGTGTTTGCCGGACCGGACCGTGGGCGTGCCTTTATCACGGCGGCCTACCGGGGTCAGAACCGCCCGGGCTTTTCGCCGGAGGACCTGACCCGGCCGGGCATCGGCCGCGCGGATGTCTGGGTATACGACAGGGCGAGTATTGATCAGAGCCTCAACGGTAACCCGCTGGCCATCGTAAAGCTGTTTGCGGATTCGCCCCGGGCACTCGCGGTGTCACCGGATGGTACGACGGTTTACGCTGCCGCGTTCCTGTCGGGTAACGGCTCGACGACCCTCTCACAGGACGTGGTAAAAGGGAACAAGCCAGCGCCCGACAGCAATGTGGAAGGGGAGGAGCAGCCGGATACGGGCCTCATCGTCAGGAAACGGAATGGGCGTTGGCTAGACGAGGCGGGAACTGATTGGTCTGGCGCAGTGCCATTCGACCTCCCCGACCTGGATGTGTACGCCATCAATGCCATGGCCCCGGTCCCCGGGGTAACGCGCCGTGTGGGTGGCGTCGGCACGGTCCTGTTCAACCTTGCGGTCAACCCGGTCTCCGGTGAGTTGTACGTGAGCAACCTGGAGGCGCTTAACCACATACGCTTCGAAGGCCCTGGGGAAACGGCGACCACGGTGCGGGGCCATATCGCGGAAAGCCGGATCAGTGTCGTCAGTGACAGCGGTGTCATCAACAATCACCTCAATGAGCACGTGGATTTCGATGTGGAGGAAGGAACGGTCTACCCGCCCTCGGTAGTCCAGAAGAGCCTGAGTCAACCCACGGCGATGGCGGTGAGTCCAGACGGCGCCCGGCTTTACCTGGCAGCTTTCGGTTCCCAGACAGTTGCGGCGATTCCCACCGAAGACCTTCACACTGGCAGTTACCAGGCCAATACAGCCCTGCAGGTGGGGACGCCCGGGGGTGGTCCGTCCGGGCTGGTACTTTCCTCCGATGGGCGCCGTCTGGTGGTCTATACCCGCTTCGACAATGCCATCTCCCTCTGGGATACGGCCAATGGCAACCTGCTGGATCACAGATCCCTGTTCTCGCCGGAATCCGCCAGGATTGTATCCGGCCGGAGGTTCCTCTACGACGCGCGGGAGACATCGGCCAATGGCACCTCTGCCTGTTCCAGCTGCCACATCTTCGGCGACATGGACCAACTGGCCTGGGACCTGGGAAATCCCGATGCGGCCATGGAACCAAACCCCAACCAGTATGTGCCGCGTAGCCCGAAGACCACGCTGAATTTTCACCCCATGAAGGGGCCGATGACCACCCAGACATTGCGCGGCATTGTCGACAGCGGTCCCCAGCACTGGCGCGGAGACCGCACCGGACAGCATCGGGAGACAGTAAACGGTGTGCTGGAAAGTGTCGAGGCAGCTGCCTTCAAGGAATTCAATCCTGCCTTTGTCGGCCTGGTAGGCCGGGCGAAGGAACTGCCAGCCCAGGACATGCAACTATTCACCGATTTCGCCATGGCGCTGACGCCGCCTCCCAACCCGGTACGGCAATTGAATAATGCGCTGACGCAGGCCCAGGCCAGGGGCCGTGATACCTATTTCAACATCGATGACATCACGGGCATCGGCAGCTGCAATCACTGTCACAGCCTGGATCCGGTGCAGCGGCAATTCGGCACCGGCGGGCTGATGTCATTTGAGGGGGCCGGTATTGCCGAGAACTTCAAGGTACCGCATTTTCGCAACGCCTATGCCAAGGTGGGTATGTTCGGAACCTCAGGCGTGCTCGGCGACGGTTCATACCAGGGCAACCAGATCAAGGGCTTTGGCTACCTGCACGATGGTTCCATTGCAACGCTGCTGGATTTCTTCGCCTCGTCGACATTCCAGTTCCCGGCGCCGGAGGCGCAGAACCAGGCGGACATCGTGCGTTTCGTGATGGTGGCTGACTCGAATATGGCGCCCATTGTCGGCCAGCAGGTGACAGTGGATGCGCGCGCGGGCGCGGCGGTCCTGGCCCGCCTCGATCTGCTTGAACGCCGGGCCTCGATCACTGAGCCGCGTCCCGAGTGTGACCTCATTGCCCGGGGCGTCCTGGATGCTCTTCGCTATTCCGCGCTACGGCAGGACGACGGCCGCTATCTCGATACAGACGGCGCCACGCGCGACGGTTCAGAGGTGCGCTCAGAGGCGATGATGGCCGGCAATGTGTTGACCTTCAGCTGTGTGCCGCCGGGCAGCGGCGAGCGATTGGCGTTGGACCGATAGGGGCTATCGACCGGTATCCGCCGCGCTCTCTACCGCCTGCGCCACATTGCGTGCCACATCCTTGTTGAACACGCCGGGGATAATATAGTCCGCCGACAGGCTCTCCTCGGGTACAGTGTCGGCGATAGCCTGTGCCGCGGCCAACTTCATGGCCTCGGTAATCTGGGTGGCATGGCAATCCAGGGCGCCGCGGAAGATACCGGGAAAACACAGCACATTGTTCAACTGATTGGGGTAGTCGCTCCTGCCGGTGGCCATGACGGCGATGTGGGGCCAGGCCTCCTCCGGCATGATCTCCGGAGTGGGATTGCTCATGGCAAAGACAATGCCGTCCTGCTTCATGGTTTTCAGGTGGTCTACCGTCAGGATGCCCGGCCCGGACAGCCCGACGAATAGGTCTGAGTCCACCATCGCCTCGTCCAGCGTGCCCTGAACATTATCGGGATTGGTCATTGCCGCGTACTCTTCCTTGGAAGCATTCATGTTGTCGCGCCCACGGTACAAAATCCCCGTGCGATCGAGGCCGATAATGTTGGTGACGCCGAGATCGAGCATCATCTTGGTGCAGGCGGTACCCGCTGCGCCCACACCTGCTACCACCGCCTTGATATCGCTGGCCTGCTTGTTCACCACCTTGAGGGCGTTTATGAGGCCGGCAATCATCACGACAGCGGTGCCGTGCTGGTCGTCATGGAAGACCGGAATGTCGAGTTCTTCCTGCAGTCGCCGCTCGATCTCAAAACAGCGCGGGGCGGAAATGTCCTCGAGGTTGATACCCCCGAATCCCGGAGAAATGGCCTTCACCACGCTGATAATCTCCTCAGTGTCTTTGGTGTCGAGGCATAGGGGGAAGCCGTCGACATCGCCGAATTCCTTAAACAGCATGGCCTTCCCCTCCATCACCGGCATGGCGGCTTCGGGGCCGATGTCCCCCAGGCCCAGTACCGCGGTACCATCGCTGACAATGGCGACCGTGTTGCGCTTGATGGTCAGGTTGCGGGCCTTATCGATATCCTCGTGGATCGCCATACAGACCCGCGCCACCCCGGGGGTGTAAGCCATGGATAGGTCGTCCCGTGACTTCAGGGGTGCTTTGCTCTGCACCGATATCTTGCCGCCCAGGTGCATCACGAAGACGCGATCTGAACTGTGCAGAACGTCTATTCCCTCGACCTCGTCCAGCGAAGCGGCGACAGCTGCGGCCTGCTCCGGCCCCGTGGTGTCTACAGTGACATCGCGGATCACCTGGCCCTTTTCGTAGCGCACGATATCAATCGCGCCAATATTGCCTCCCGCGTCACCGATGGCGGTGACTGCCCGGGCGAAGAGTCCCGGCTCATTCTCAATCTGAAGCCTCAGGATGATGGAATTACTTGCGCTGGTCAGTGAATCAGACATCTGTCTCTCCCTGTATAACAAAGACTTGTAGGCGACTCGTATGCAACACTATTGGATGATCCAACATACGGTCGCGCGCGGTCTCTGCACCTGTAATCGAAAATGTATCAGTTCAACTTTTGGTCAAAATATTCCAGGACCGCGTTCAATGCCTCGCGAGTTGGTTGGCGATCCTCGTCGACGAAGTCCAGTGTTAAAACCGAGTGACCCTTGCCAGGCAAGGTCTCCAGTTTGATCCGTTCCTTTCCATCGTTATTGAATGTCTCGTGAATGCATTCGAACTTTTTGGCAGTGCATGCCTTGTCATCCTTGAACCGGAATCCGAGCATAGGGCCCTTTTCGTCCAGGGCGTCGCGAGATCGCGAAATTTCCGCGTCACTCATATGAAGGGCATTCTGTTTATGCAAGGGCATGGCCGGTTGCGAGGCAACCGCTGCCAGCACACTGTCATCGCCGATAAGCGAGATGGCGAAGTTGCCCGTCAGGCACATGCCGATCACTCCGACGCCGGATGCGCCGCGGGAGTCCCGAACCTCGTTACACAGCGCCTTCAGCCAGTCCACGATGGGACTGGACCTGTTGGCTGAAAACAGGGAGAACTCTTTGCGCATACAGAACACCCTGGCGAGATTGCCTCCCATCGACGTCTTGCCAATGGGGCCGAACAGGTGGGGCAGTATAACCTCGAACCCCCTGTCTACCAGCCTATCGGCGAGGCGCAGGGTTTCCTCACCTATGCCTGGTAACTCCTGTATCAGCACCACCGGTGGGCCCACACCCCGGCTGTAGATCTCATGGCTGACGTTTTGCTCCCCCGATATCTGAGATGAGAACTCCGAACGGTTGAAGTGATCAATGGGGGTGTGTGGGATGCTCATTGAACTCTACCTATTCTGTAAAATTCGGCACATCGTTTTAATTGTACCACTCTAGAGTCAGTATAGCCTGACCAGCCAACTTGCCAGGGGTATCTACGTCCCCTATATACTGAAGCCCTCTGAACTGATCGGCATGTGGCGAATGCGGTGTCCGGTGGCACTGTAAATCGCGTTGCACACTGCCGCGGCAATCGGGGGCAGGGCGGGTTCGCCCATTCCGGTGGGCGCGAAGTCACTCCGCAGGAACTGCACGTCGATTTCGGGATGCTGGTCGATGCGCAGCAGCGGATACTGATGAAAGTTGCTCTGCTCGACCCGACCGGCTTTGATCGAGATGCTCTGGCGCGCCAGGGTGCTGATACCGTCGATCACTGAGCCCTGGCACTGGCCCTCGGCGCCACTCAGGTTGATCACCGGGCCGCAATCGGCCACTACCCAGACTTTGTGTATGGTGACCTTCCGGTCGCCGTCCACACTGACCTCGGCGATTTCGGCCACCGGTGTGGCGTGGCTGAAGAAGAAACTCAAACCCAGGGCCCGGCCTTTGGGCATATTCCGGCCCCAGCCGGCGTTTTTAGCCACCTGGCGGATGGTGTTGATAGCCCGGCCGGTATGTATGACGCGCGGGCTGCCGGGTTTCAACCATTCCGGCTTACCGAGCATTTCGACCAGAAATTCCAGGTGATCGCGCTTCGCCGCCACTGCCAGTTCGTGGATAAAACTTTGCTCCGCGAAGGCATAGGTATTCGAGACCGGCGCCCGCATGGGTCCCGTCGGCGTTTGCGAGGGAACCAGGCTGCTCGTGAGGCGAAAGTGCTCGACCCGTTGGCGGGGAAATACTGAATTCCGATGCCCCGCACTCTTGTTGGCGTTTTCGCCATCGTCCGAGACGGCGATCACGTGATGCTGCCAGGCGGTCAGCTTCCCGCGATCGTCCAGGGCAGCCTTCAGGGCGTTGTAACCGGGGGGGCGGAAGTAGTCGAAAGCGATGTCGTCCTCGCGCGTCCACTGCAGCATCACCGGCGCCGACACCTCGCGGGCGATGAGGGCGGATTCACGGGCGTAGTCATTCTCCAGGCGGCGGCCGAAACCACCGCCACCGCGAATCTGGTGCACGGTGACCTTGTCCCCGGGCAGCCCCAGCAGCTTCGCCAGCCCCGCCACCGTGGCGGTAGGAGTTTGCGTGGGTGCCCACACCTCGATGGCGCCGTCCTTGAAATGGGCGGTGCAGTTCTGGGGCTCCAGGGGTGCGTGGGTTGCGAAGTCGGTGCTGTAGAAACTCTCCACCACCTGGTCGGAGGCGGCAAAGGCCGTTTCAACGTCACCCTGTTCGACCAGGGTTTTGGCCCCCACCTGCCCGGCGAGCCGGGCGGCCTGTTTCCTGATATCCGCGGAGTTGTCGCGCGAGGCGGTAGTCAGGTCCCAATCCACCTCCAGGTTCTGGCGGGCCTTCAGGGCCTGCCAGTTGGAGCGGGCCACGATGGCCACGCCTGAAGAGACGTAGTCACTGACCGAGTCGTAAAGCGGGATGTCGTTGGTCCCCTCGATAATGAATGCATCGACGACACCGGGCAGCGCCTTGATTTCGTCCAGGTTGGCGGATCGGGGTCTGCCCCCGATCGCCGGACACTTGACGTAGGTGGCGTAGAGCATACCGGGTAGTCTTGTATCACTCCCGAACAGCGGCGCGCCGGTGACGATGGCGCGATTGTCGACGTTGGCGACGCGCCTGCCCAGGAGTGTGTAATCGCCAGGCTGCTTGAAGACCATCGCACTGTCATCGGGCAGGGGCTGTCGGGCTGCGCTCTCCGCCAGGTCTGCATAGGACAGCGTTTTCCCTGAGGCTGCATGCAGGACCCGGGACCGGGCGGTGGTGAGTTCGGTAACAGGTACCTTCAGTTGCTCCGCGGCAGCGCTCAACAGCATATGCCGCGCCAGGGCTCCCATTTTCCGTAACTCGGGCCAGCGTCGCAGGACCGAGGTGGACCCGCCGGCGAACTGGCTGCCGTATTTCTCGCGGTCGATGGCAGCGCTCTTGACGATCACCCGGTCCCAGTCGGCGTCGAGTTCCTCAGCGACGATCATCGGCAGGGAGGTACGAACCCCCTGTCCCACCTCCGGATTTGGCGCGAAGATCACGATGGTGCCGTCGGTCTTTATCTGCACATAGTGGTTGATTGCTACCTGGCCCACCTGGATGGAGGCTTCTGTGCCCGAGGCCAGTCCGGGGAACCCGATCGCCAGGCCGCTGAACCCGGTGAGCAACAGGAATTGACGACGATCGAGATCCACGGCTATGCCCCCCCTGCTGCGGCGTTCTTGATCGCCTTGACAATGCGCGGGTAGGTACCGCACCGACACAGGTTGCCCGACATTGCCGTCTCGATCTCCTGGTCCGTCGGGTCGGGCTTGCTGTTCAACAGGGCCGCGGCGCTCATGATCTGGCCGGCCTGGCAGTAGCCGCACTGGGCCACGTCCTGGTCGATCCAGGCCTGTTGCAGTGGATGAAGGGTGTCACTATCCCGGGCCAGGCCTTCGATGGTTATGATCTCGCGACCCTGTAGCTGGCCCACGCGCATTACACAGGCACGGGACGGCTTGCCGTCGACGTGTACGGTGCAGCTCCCGCACTGGGCGATACCGCAGCCGTATTTGGTGCCCACCAGGCCCAGGGTATCCCGCAGCGCCCACAGCAAGGGCGTGTCCGGGTCGATGTCGCCCAGGGAGCGGGATTCACCATTGATTTTCAATGTCAGCATGACTTACCTACCTGCAGATTGACCGAGGACCTTGAGACCGACTCTATCACCACCCCGCCTCGATTTTCACCTTAGTTTACATCCTCGCCGGTGATAGTTTGAACAGGGTGATTTCACTGCGCGTACCCAACCTGAGGGTCGGTCCCCAGGTGCCGGTGCCCTCGTTCACATACAGCCAGGTGTTGTCGAGCTGGTAAAGCCCCCGGGTGTACTCGAACACCCGGTTGACTGCCAGGTGAAAAGGCACGATCTGGCCGGCGTGGGTGTGCCCCGACAGCTTGAGATCGATACCGTGGCGCGCCGCCGCCTCCAGGCCCTGGGGTCGGTGGTAGAGCAGGATTGAATACGCCTCGCGATTGACGTCGATGAAGGGCAGCACACGGGCCACCTGGCCAGCATTCTCGTGGTCTTCGATGCCGATCAACTGCAGATCGCCGACTTCCACGGCGCGGTTGCGCAATACCACGACGCCCAGCGATTCCAGGCGTTGCACTATGTCCTCCAGGTCCTCGTAGCGTTCGTGGTTGCCGGTGCAGTAGTAGATGGGACCCCGGAATTCAGTAAGCGCCTGCAGCTTGTCGATACCGATGCCCGGCTGGTCGATGAAGTCACCGGTAATGCACAGGAACTGGGCCTGTTCCCGATTGACGCGACGGATGATGTTTCTCAGGAAACGCGTGGTGCGCGAGCCGATGTGCACGTCCGAGATCTGCGCAAAGCGCAGGGTCTGTTCGAGCTTGGGTGAGTCCAGCGCCACTTCCACTACGTCTGGTCGCCAGGCCTTCTTCAGACCGTAAAGGCCCAGGATAGCGGTCGCCGCCAGCACCAG
>JAACFI010000002.1 GCA_009937575.1 Haliea sp. | reverse complement strand
CGGCGGAGGATTCAGTGGCGTCAATACGGCGCTGGAGCTTTCTGAACGAGGCTACCAGGTGGTTTTGCTGGAAGCGAACAGGCTTTGCTGGGGAGCCAGTGGGCGCAACGGCGGGCAGATTATCGGCGGCGTGGGGCACAACGCCAGCCAGTTCGGCAAGGTCATCGGTGAGGAGGGTGTCCGGGCAATTTACGAAATGGGGCTGGAATGCGTGGAGATTATCCGCGAGCGGGTGGCCAAATACGACATCGATTGCGACCTGCGTTGGGGGTATTGCGACGTCGCTCTGAAGCCCAGGCACATGCGCTGGTTCGAGGAGACACAGCGCAAGGAGGCTGATGCCGGCAATCCCCACGAGCGCAGGCTGCTCGACGCCAGCGAGGTGAAGCAGTACGTGGGTTCAGACGCCTACATTGGCGGGATGGTCAATGCCTCGGGTGGCGGACACCTCCATCCCATGAACCTCTGCCTTGGTGAGGCGCACGCCGCAAAGGGGCAGGGCGCCCGCTTTTTTGAACAGACGCGCGTCACGCGGATCGAACACGGTGACAGGGTGACACTGTGGACTGAGAATGGCTCAGTGAAAGCGAGCCGGGTGGTGCTTTGCGGTAACGCCTACATGGGTGACCTGGTTCCCCACCTGGCCAAGCGTATCTTGCCAGGCTGCAGTTGCATTATCGCCACTGAACCACTGTCAGAGGAAGTGGCTCACTCAGTATTACCACAGGACGTGGCCGTCTGTGACCCACGAACGGCCCTGGACTATTTTAGATTGACCCAGGACCGGCGCCTGCTTTTTGGTGGACTGTCGAACTACACGGGGCTGGTGCCCACCAACTACGAGCAGGTGATGCAACGCAAGATGCTGAACATCTTCCCGCAGCTGGCCGGGGTGGGCATCGATTTCGCCTGGGATGGCCAAATGGGAATCGGTATCAACCGGATGCCGCAGCTGGGTAAACTGGCAGACAACGTCTTCTATATCCAGGCGTTTTCAGGCCACGGTGTGGCCCCGACGCATATCATGGCACGGGTTATAGCGGAGGCGATCGCCGGTGAAACACGGCGTCTGGAGATATTGAGTAAAATCCGTCACCGGGCCTTTCCCGGCGGGCGCTACCTGCGCCGGCCGGGGATGGCGATGGGCATGCTGTATTTCAAGTTGCTGGACCTGTTCTAGCCAGCACCAGTATTTAAAAGCGCCAGCGAAGGGTCAGTCCGATATTCCGAGGCTTGTTGATGGATATGCGCTGCCTGGAACCCCAACGATTATTGTAGAATTGCTTGGCGTTTTCATCGGTGAGATTGTTGACGTAAAAAGTGGCACTCCACTTTTCCGCGTCCAGGCCCATGCGCAGGTTGCCGATGTCGTAATCCGGCTGGTCGGTGGCCCCCTGGGTGAATACGATGGATTCGGTGCCGTCGAGTGAGTTGACCGATTCACCCACGTAGACCCAGTCCAGGCGCACAAAAGGTTCCGCGTCGAACAGCTGGTTCTGGAAGGTGTACTGTATGGCGATACTGCCTTTCTCCTCGGGGGTGATGGGCAGCTGGGTGCCGTCCGACACCTCGGCAATCACCACGCCATTCTCCTCGATGGTATTGTCTTCCGAGATCTCTGCATTGATAAAAGCGAAATTGGCGGTGATATCCCAACCTACAGCCGGCAGCCAGCTGATTTCGCCCTCGAAACCGTCAATCTCGGCCTCCGAAAAATTGACAATGCCAAGGGAAAACGCGAAGGGATCATTCACCTGGATCTGGATGTCGTCCCATTGCATATGGTACGCCACCGCGTTGAAACGCAGGGTATTGTCGAACCACTCGCTCTTCAGGCCGATTTCGTAGTTTTTCAGGGTATCCGAGTCGTATTCATCCGGCAGGACAGACGTATTGCGCAGCGGGTTCGCACCACCACTGCGGAATCCTTCGGAGTAGGTGACATAGGTGAGTACGTCGTCGTTAATCTGGTAGGTGGCGTTCAACCGGGGAACCCAGTCGTCCTCGCTGAAATTCTTGGTCTCGTTGGTGTAGAAGTAGTTGCGCTCCACGTTGACCGACCTGTCCTCCAGCAGGTCGCCCTGTTGCAGCTTGAATTCCTGTTCGTGGTCGAACCAGCGGGCGCCGGCGGTGAAGCTCAGTTTCTCGGTGGCGTCCCAGGTGACCTCGCCAAAAATCGCGACCTGCTCGAGGTCCAGGTCGTAAGCGCCGAAGAACCAGTTGTCGGAGCCGGTATTGTGGAAGGTCGCGTAATTCGGGTTGTAATAGGGCGAGTTCGCCAGGTAGTTGAGGTAATAGTAACCCAGGTTGGCGTAGTACTCGGTATTACTGAAGCCGCGTACGTCCGAAATGTTCAATTGTTCCCGATCCAGTTTGCCGTAGAAAAAGCCCACCAGGCCGTTCCAACGGCTGTCGGAATCGAGGGGTGTTGTGAGGCGCCCCTCCACCGTCCAGCGGTCATCGTCCTGGTCCTGGATAACAAATCCCCGGGGCGCCCCGGTGAAGTCGTAGATGGCGTAGTAGGAGGGATTGTACTTCTGGTCGAAATCGTGCAGATAGTCCGTGGCGTCCGCATCGTAAGTCAACTCGCGGTTGAAGTAGCTGCCGGTCAGCACCATGTCGGCGAAGCCCAGGTTGCCCTCCAGGCTGACGCTGACCTGGTACCAGTCGTCGGACAGTTCCTCGTTTTCGAAGCGCACCTGCTCGCGATCGTCCAGGCCAAGGTTGACGTCGCCATAACCGTCCACGTCGAGGTTCTGGATGATGCCGGCAATGTCCACGGTCCAGTCGTCGTTGATGAACCACCGCAGTGCCGCACGACCTCCCACGGTTTCTGCGGAATTGACGTCGTCGTCGACCCGGTTGGCATTGTCGAATCGCTCACGCACCGGCAATCCGGAGGCGATCCGACTTTCCACCCACTGGTCGGCCTGGCTCTCGCCAAGCACGTTATCGACATAACCTGCTTCGTCGCTGCGAAAGCCCACCAGGCGCACTGCCAGCTTGTCCTCGATGAGTGGAATGTTGACCATTCCAGATATATCGTTATCCAGGTCGTCGCTGTCCTCGACATAGGCGACGTTGCCCTCCACCCAGCCAGACATCTGGGTGGGATCGGCCTTGTTGGTAATGATACGCAGGGTGCCGGATTGGGAGGCGTCGCCGAACAGGGTGCCCTGGGGTCCGCTCAATGCCTCGATCCGCTCGATGTCGATCAGGCGGGGGTCGGGGTTGAGACCGGCCTGGGTGATTGGAGACTCATCCAGGTAGACACTGGCGGACGGGTTGGTGCCGTACTGGATGCCCGAGGCGGCCACCCCGCGGAAAACGACGGAGGTGCCGGCAGGTTCGCGCCGTGCAAATGCCAGGCTGGGAATACTGTTGGCGTAGTCGTCCAGAACAGCAAAGCCCTGACGTTTGATATCCTCGGTGGTAAAGGCGGTGATCGCCTGTGGCAGGGACTGCAGGGTGGATTTGCGCTTGGTGGCGGTGACAATGACCTCTTCCAGCGTGAGGTTCTGGGCATTGGCCATCGACGTCGAGCCGATCACCGCAGATACCATGGCAGCCAGCGTTTTTTTACTGGTTGCCGGCAACTCTTCCAAAATTTCCTGTCCGGTATGTTTATTATTCATTAGCAGCTCGGCTCTGGTGGAGTTCACCCATCTCTAAATCCTAGTGTATGATGGCAGAAAAGCCAAGGGTAATTTGTATCGATAATGAATGAATCATCATTCATTCACCACTGCCTCAGTTGACTCCCCGACAGTAGCGACATAACCTCATCGACATGCAAATAAACTGGATAACTGGTTAGTTTCCATGGATATCGACCTGCCCCTGAGGGAACTGGGCGATTACGACGTCAGCGGCCTGCGCGACCTGATTCTGGCCCAGGAAGAGGTTGCCTGGCTGGGTAATACCTATCGCCAGCAGGAATACGATGTCCACCAGATGACCAATTCGATCGTCATGATTTTCACCGACGGATCGGGATGGCCCGAGATCGAGGTGCATCGGGAGGCCGGTTGGGACCTTCTGGCCGAGCAGGCAGTGCCGCTGATGCAGCAGATCCTGGCGGATCACTACCCTCTCGGGGGTACCATTATCCGGGCCATGGCCGCTCGATTGCAGCCCGGGGGCGTCATCAAGACTCACCGCGACAGCCACCCCTCCTTCCAATATGGTCACCGCATCCACATCCCGATTCACACCAATCCCAGGGTACGCTTCATAATCAACGGACGCCCCTACAAGCTGCAGGTTGGAAAAGTCTACGAGATCAACAACCAGCAACAACACAGCGTCATGAACAAGGGGAAAGAAGGACGCATCAATTTCATCTTCGACTACGTACCCCCGGAGCACCTGGGTCGCGAGGCGGTTAACGGGTGACCACACTTATCGCGACATCGGTGGTACGGGGCAGTCACCAGGGCGAAAGCCATGGCGGGGTTTACCTGGTGGATTTCAACGCCCAATCGGTACAGCAGGCCATAGACTGGAACACTGCGGACATCGACTGGCAGGGCCGCGGATGGGATCGGGGGCTCAGGGGTATTGCCTTCGATGGCGAACGGGTTTTCATCGCCGCCAGCAACGAGCTGTTCGTCTACACGCCGGCGTTCGAACTGCTGGGCTCCTTTCGCAATCCCTACCTGATGCATTGCCACGAAATTTGCGTCTATCAGCGCAGGCTGTACCTGACATCCACAGGCTACGACTCCATACTGGGGTTCGACCTTGACCAGAACCGGTTCTGCTTCGGCCTGCACGTGGTGGGAGTGGGCAGGTCCTACCAGGGCAGCCCCTACGACCCGGTCTCGGAAAAGGGTCCGCCACCGGGCAATCGCCTGCACCTGAACAACGTGTTCTGCGATGACACTGGCATGTACCTCAGCGGACTCAACACCAGGGCGATGGTCAGGTTTGATGGTCGTACTTTGAAACGCGTTGCCAGCCTCCCGGAGGGTATGCACAATGCACGGCCCTACGAAGAAGGCGTCCTGTTCAATGACACGGCCTCCGATCGCGTGCGACTGGCACTCCCGGACAAGGACATCAGTTTCGCCGTACCCCTGATTGACCAGGCCGAGCTGACCCACACGGACCTGGACGACTCACGTATTGCCCGTGCGGGTTTTGGTCGCGGAATGTGCGTGGTCGACGACCGGCTGGTGGCAGCGGGTTCATCCCCGTCAACCATCGCCCTGCATGACCTGGAGGAGGTCCGCACGCGCAGCGTCGTTACGCTTACCCACGATATCCGCAACGCGATCCATGGCCTGGAGGTATGGCCCTACGCCTGAGCCCAGAGGTAGGCCGACGGCATCAGGGGTAGGATTCCAGCACCGGCTCGAGGATTTCCACAAGCTCATCCAGGTAGGGTTCATAATTTTTCCAGAAGCCCAACCCTGAGGTGTAGATAGGCTGGCGCACCTGCTCGGAGCTGGCAGTGCGTACTGGCCGGTCGGTTTCATGGTAGTTCAGGCACGCATCCTCCCACGGCAGCTCAAGGTAGTCGAGGATACGCCGCACCTGGGATTCCAGGTCATTGACGGTATCTTCATAGTGGACCCGCAGAACCCGGCCCGGTAGCACCTTGTCCCAGTGATCCATCATTCGGATGTACTGCAGGTAGTACTCACCGATATCGGACTGGTCATAACTGAAGGTCTGGCCCCTGGCGTACAGCTGCCTGAGGTTGCCTACGCAAGCGTCCACCGGATGTCGACGGGCGTCGATGATCTTTGCCATTGGCAGGATGCTGTGGATGAAACCAACGCTGGGAAAGTTGTTCGGCATCTTGTCAATGAATCGCGGTGTGCCCTCCACCCGGTGTCGGGTGGCAAGTCTCAGGTACTCCTCGCCCAGGCGGTGAAAGTGCCTCGCTTCCAGTTCCCCCAGCACGCGCGGGTATTTCATGCCGTCAGCGCGATTTCGGTTCAATGACTTGCTAAGCCTGCCTATATAAGGCAATTCGCTGGTGCCCTCCACCTGGCTGTGACTGGCAATGATCTGCTCCACCAGGGTCGAGCCTGAACGGGGCAGACCGATCACAAAAATCGGTGCAGGATCGGAGTCACCCATGCCGCGGGTCGCCTGGAAATAATCTGTACTGAAAAAGTCCACCAGTTCATCGTTGATGGTCTCGGTCTGCACCGGGTCGTAGCTCACCAGCATGCGCTGTTTTGCGTTACCCTGCTCGTAGTAATGCCAGGCCTGCTCGAAGTCGCCCCGGTCCTCGTAGGACTTGGCCAGGGCGAAAAGGAAGTTCACCCGGGATGATTCCTCGACTTCACCATTGTCAGACCAGCGTTTCATCTCGCGAATTTCGCTGTCTTCGAAGCGGTAGGTCTTGAGGTTGGCCAGGCTGTAGTATGCCTCACCGAAGGCGGGTTCCAGTTCCAGGCAGCGACGATAGGCGTCAATTCCCCCCTCCTGGTCCCCCAGGGTTTTGAGCATATGACCCAGCCCCAGCCAGGCAGCAGTGTACCTGGGTGCCAGCTCCAAACTTCGACGATAGGCTTCGGCGGCCTCCCGGTTGAGTGCAGCCGGGGCAAGCGCCCCGGCCAGGCGATAGTACGCTTTGGGGTTATCGGGCTCGCGCTCGATCAGGCCGCGGTATACCTCGACCGCCTCTTCGTTGCGATCCAGCTCCTTCAGCACACGGCCCAGCTCGAACACCGCCGGTGTGTGATCCGGGGCGACTTCCAGTGCCTGGCGCAGAAGGTACTCCGCTTCGTCGAGGTCCCCTGCTGCTGCGGCAATCAAGCCAAGCATGCGCAGGGCATCGACGTGGCCGGGCTTCTTCTGCAATACCTGGCGACACAGCTGCTCCGCCTCCTTCATCCTCCCGGCCTTGTGGTGTTCCGCGGCCAGGGCCATCAGGCGACGCAGGGGAGACAGGGCAAAACTTCGCTCGAACGACTCGTCCGCCTCGGCACCGCGACCCTGCATCGCCAGCGCCCTGCCGAGGTGGAAGTGGGCGTCCTCCAACTTGGGATCCAGGCGCACCGCCTTTTCCAGCAGTGGCAGTGCCTCGTTCACCTTGTCCTGGCGCAGCAGGAGTGTACCCAGGTCCTCGTAGGGCTTGGCAAAGGTAGGCGCCAGGTCGATCACCTGGTTGAGGACTTTTTCCGCCTCCTCCAACTGGCCCTTGTCTCCCAGCGCAGCGCCGAGCAGGCCCAGGATGTTGATATCTTCCGGGAATGTGAGTAACGCGTCCCGGCAGGAAGTGATCGCCCGGTCGAACTGACGGGCCTGCAGTTGCCGCAGGATTTCGTCGAAAAGGGTGCGGGGGGCTCTGGCATGTTGCATCTTGAACGGTGTCTCGATAAAGCGTGGTTTTGGCCGCCTATGGTAGTTTGAAACCTTAAGTAGCTCCAGAGCGGGGTTCAACCGCCGCCCGCTGCTGGCGCAGCATGTTCCAGCCGGCCAGTAGAACGCCCATCGATACCACCGCGATGATCAGCGTGGCCAGGGCGTTTACCTCGGGTGTCACGCCCAGCCTCACCTTGGAGTAGATCACCATGGGCAGCGTATTGGCGCCCGCGCCGGCGGTAAAGCTGGCGATGACCAAGTCGTCCAGTGAAAGCGTGAAAGCCAACAGCCATCCGGAGGCCATGGCCGGCAGGATCAAGGGCAGGGTGATGTCCATGGTGACGGCGAAGGGACGCCCCCCGAGGTCCATCGCAGCTTCCTCCAGCGAGCGGTCCATGCTGGCGAGACGGGACTGCACGATCACCGCGACATAGGCCATCGAAAACGTGATATGGGCGATGGTGATGGTATTGGCGCCACGGCTGGACGGCCAGCCGATCAACTCCTGGAGGCTGACAAAAAGCAGCAACAGCGATAGCCCGGTAATCACCTCGGGCATGACCAGTGGCGCCGCGATCATCCCCGTAAAAAGGGTGCGCCCGCGGTAACGCCCCATGCGGTTGAGCGCCAGTCCGGCCAGCGTACCCAGAATCGTGGCCAGGGTAGCGCTAACAGCCGCAATGTTCAGGCTGAGTAATGCCGCATCCAGGATCTGTTGGTTTTCGAGTAGCGCGCGGTACCAACGCGTGGAAAAGCCGCCCCAGACCGTGGCCAGCCGGGAATCGTTGAAGGAATAGGCCATGAGAACAAAGATGGGGAGGTACAGGAAGGCGAAACCGAAGCTCAGTACGGAATAAAGAAACGTCGAGGATCGCTGCTTCATACCTGGCTCTCCTGCTGCAAGCGCTGGAACAGCATGATCGGCACAACAAGGATGAATAACATGACCACCGCCACCGCGGAGGCAAGGGGCCAGTCCTGATTGATGAAAAACTCGTCATAGAGCGTGCGCCCTATCATCAGTGAATCCATCGCGCCCAGTAAGGCCGGAATGACAAATTCCCCAAGGGCCGGGATAAATACCAGCAGGCAGCCGGCGATAATCCCCGGTATGGCCATAGGGACAGTGATATCCCGGAACACCTGGGAAGGCCTGGCACCCAGGTCTGCAGCGGCCTCGTGCAGGTCGAGATCGAGTTTTTCGAGCGTGGCGTAAAGCGGCAGTATCATGAACGGGACGTAGGTGTAGACAATCCCCACGTAGATAGCCCCGTCGGTATAGAGCATCTGTAATGGAGCATCGATTATGCCCAGTTGTATCAGCAGCTGGTTAATCAATCCCTGTTTTCCCAGCATGACGATCCATGCATATACCCTTAGCAGGAATGAGGTCCAGAAGGGAAGTACCACCAGCAAGAGCAGGAGATTACGCCAGGGTTGGGGCATCCTGGCAATGGCGTAGGCCATCGGAAATCCGAGCAACAGGCAAAGGAAAGTCGAAATGGCGGCAATCTTGATCGACTTAAGGTAGCTCAGCCAATAAAGCTTGTCTTCCAGCAGGAAGCGGTAGTTGTCCAGTGTCGCCAGTAATCGCCTGCCCGACTCCGCCCCCCAGTCAATCAGCGGTGTAAAGGGCGGCTGAGCCATGATCGGGTCGGCGAAACTGATCTTGAACACGATGGCAAAAGGCGCCAGGAAGAAAAGCAGCAACCAGGCATAGGGCAGGCCGATGACGGAGCTGCGCCATAGACGGTCGCGCTTTCCAGGGTTGCTGCCAGGGTTCATTCCGTCAATACCACGCTGCAACTGGAATCCCAGCTCAGGTAGACTTCATCGTCCCACTCCAGCAGTAATTTTGCCGATCGCTGGTAGTTCTGGGTACTGACCTCGATGACCCTCCCGCTGCCTGAGCGTACCCGGTAAATCGAGCGGTTGCCGTAGTAGGCCAGGTCCTCCACCACACCGCGAGTCACAGTATGGCCCGCAGTGCCGGGCTCATCCCGATTAATCAGTAACTTTTCGGGCCTCACGCCAATCCGAATCTTCTGGCCCCTCGCCAGTGGTCCCTCGTGATTGGCCTCGACCAGGGTGCCGGTTCCCTCCAACTCTGCGGTGACAATGCCATCGCGGGCATTGACCACGGTGGCTTCAAAGATGTTGATATTGCCAAAGAAATCAGCGACATAATGGTTACAGGGATATTCGTATACCTCGCTCGGTGTACCGATCTGTACGAACTCACCGGTACGCATAACAGCGATGCGAGTGGCGAGGGTCATCGCCTCCTCCTGGTCGTGGGTGACCACCACGAAGGTAGTGCCCAACTTGTCCTGTATGTTCATCAGCTCGAACTGGGTCTGCTCACGAAGCTTCTTGTCCAGGGCCGCCAGAGGCTCGTCCAGTAACAATACCTTGGGTCGCTTGACGAGGGCCCGCGCAAGGGCGACGCGTTGTTGCTGGCCACCGGACAGCTTGCCTGGCTTGTACCTTGCGAGCGTCTTGAGTTGTACCAGGTCCAGCATTTCTGACACTCGCGATTCGATTTCCGACCGGGCCACTCCTTCCTTTTTCAGGCCGTAGGCAATGTTCTGCTCCACGCTCATATGGGGGAATACCGCATAGGACTGGAACATCATATTTACCGGCCGGTCGTAGGCGGGCATATCGGAAACGTCGACACCATCTATCAAAATTCGGCCCGCGGACGGTCTTTCGAAGCCCGCCAGCATGCGTAACAGGGTCGATTTACCGCAACCCGAGCCTCCGAGGATGGTAAAAAGTTCACCTTGATAGATCTCAAGATCGACGTTATTGACCGCTGTGAACACGCCGAATTGCTTACTCAGGCCGCGTAGCTCGATAAAGGGCCGGGTATCGCTGTCCTCCCAGGGTGTACCGGTGCAGGCGGCTGTCTGTGTTGATTCGCCTGTTGGTTCGGTCATCCTGCTAGAGTCCTGTCTTGATCTTGGTCCAGGAGCGGGAGCGGATTCTCTCCAGCTTGGGAGGCAAGATATTTACTGAATGGAGGCGTTCAATGATAGTTTCGTCCGGGTAAATTGCGAGATCCCCACTGATCTGTGGGTCGATCAGCGCTGTGGCTGCCACGTTGGCATTCGCGTAGCCGGTAAAGTCGGTGATCCTCGCGATGACGTCCGGTCGCAGGATAAAATCCAAGAACAGGTAGGCGCCGTCCAGGTTTGGGGCGTCGGCGGGGATATACATCATATCGAACCAGTTCGTAATGCCCTCCTCCGGTACCGAGTATGCCAGCTCGATATCCAGGCCTGCCTCGACCGCGCGACTGCGGGCTACCGAGTAGTCACCGGACCAGCTCATAGCGATACACACCTCCTCGCTGGGCAGGTCAAGCAACATCTTGGCGTTGCTGAAGTACCGGATATAGGGTCGCACATCCCTTAACAACTCTTCGACCTCCCGGAGATGTTGTGGCTCGATGGAATTCGCGGGGTACCCCAGGTAGAGCAGCGCGGTGCCGATGACCGTAGTGGAATCATCCAGCAGACTGACACCGCAATCCGCGAACCGGGAGACGATCTCCGGATCGAATATCAGGGCGGAGCTGTGGACCGGCGCATCCGGCATGCGCTCGCGAAGCAGCTTTACGTTGTAGGAAAATCCGGTTGTGCCCCACATATAGGGCACACCGGTAACCGGTTGGCCGTAGCTGCTCTCGATTTTACCAACGAGAGCAGTGTCGATGTGATGCCAGTTTTCGAGTCGCGAGTAATCCACCCGATGATAGACGTCGATTGGTATGAGACGCGCCGAAAGCCCGGCCGAGTGGAACACAATATCGTAGCCCGAATTTCCCGCCAGTAACTTGGTATCGACCAGTGAACTCGAGTCGTAGGTATCGTAATTGATGCGGATACCGTATTCCTGTTCGAATTCTTCCAGTACGGTGGGGTCGATATAGTCAGCCCAGTTGTAGATATTGAGAACGGCTTGCTCAGCCCGGCCCATTTGACCGATGGCAAGCAGACAGATCGCGATAAGCCACAACCTGGCCACTACATGCCTTCCAGGCCGCGCTTTTTCAGGGCCCCGGCGATGATCATTCGCTGGATCTCACTGCTGCCTTCCCAGATTCGGTCCACCCGGACCTCACGGAAGAAGCGCTCCACGGCATTGTCGCGCCGGTAACCCCGGCCGCCCCAGATCTGCAGGCACCGGTCGGCAACCCGGTTGGCCATTTCCGTGGCATAAAGCTTGACCATCGAACAGCGGGTGTGGAGCTTCTTGAGATCCTCCTGGTTGTCGTGGGCGGCCGCCGCTTCGTACACCATCAACCTGGCGGCCCATAGCTCGGTAGCGCAATCTGCCAGCATGAACTGGATGGCCTGCTTGTCGATCAGTTTCTCTCCCTGGATGTCTCGCTGGCGAGCCCACTCTGTAGCCTCTTCGATCATGCGCTCCGCCGCGCCCAGCATCCGCGCGGAGATAGTCATTCGTTCGTGGCGGAACCAGCTGCGGCTGTAATCCATGCCGGAGCCGGGACCGCCGATGCGATTGCGCCCCGGAACCTCGACATTACTGAAACGGTAGGTGGGATGATGGGAAGGGAATGTATGTGAGAACAGCGGGTTATCCACCATCTCGATGCCCGGGGAATCCTTGTCGACCAGAAACAGGGCGTCGCCGCCCTCGTCGGTCCTGGCCTGCAGGAAGAAAAAATCCGCAAGGTTGCCGCTGGTGACGAACCATTTCTCGCCGTCTATCCGGTAACCCTGACCCGTTGACCGGGCGGTGGTATTGATCACCTCGTGGGATCCCGATTCGGCCTCGGTAATGGCGTAGGCCTCCCGCCGCCGGCCTTCCAGGAGCGGACGGATGTAGTTTTCCAACTGGTAATCGCTGTCGCCACAGGCCTCGTACATCCAAGATTGCGCCTCGGGGAAACACCAGCACAGTGCGTTGGTCGCCCTTCCGAGCACTTCCCATGCAGCCACCTGGTCGACCATGCTTTTGCCCAGGCCACCCTGCCCAGACGGCGCATCCATACCCGGCAGGCCGAGGGCCATAGCCGCATCCTGGATCTTGCGCATGGTGGAGGCAGGCAGCTCTCCACCGTTCAACTCGGCTTCTACTTCATTGGGGATCAGCAGTGTGTCCACGTACGCGCGTACAGCTTGCTGCCAGGTCCGGGTTTGTTCGCTGTGTTCTAGCTGCATACTGGATCAGGGCTCCTGGGGGATATGATCTGGAAGCGCGTTGGCCAGGTAGTTTCTCGCGACCTTCCTGGCCTTCTTTTTCGTCAGGTGTGCGGGACAGAGCAGCAGGTCCAGCCATAACCCATCTATCATTGCCGTGTAACCCGAAGCGAGGATGGCCGCGTCCTGGTTTTTGTAGCGGCCCTCTTCGATTGCCGCCTTAAAGAGTTTGCGTGTGGCATCTTCCGCGGAGAGGTCCGAGCGCAGGCAGATGCGCTGGTAGGTCGGGCGCGCCCTTGCCTCTCCCCAGAATGCGACCCACACCGCCAGTTTATCCTTGCGAATCACGGCGGGGCTGAAATCAAATTTGAGCACTGCCTCGATGCGGCTGGAGGTGGTGGGGTAACGATCGTCCTCCATAATGGCCGCAAGTCCGAGGTTATATTCCTCGGTGATGTACTTCAGCGTTTCGATCAGCAGCTTGTCTTTACTCTCAAAGTGCAGGTTGGCGATGCCGAGACTGAGTCCCGCCTCGCGAGTGACCTGCGCCATGGTCGTTCCCGACAGACCGTTCTTTTCGATGCACTTGATGGTCGCCAGGATCAGCTGCTCCCGGCGAACTTCCCTGGGCAGGGACCGCCGGCTGGTTTTGCGCGTTTTACTGCTCTTGCTCACGGGCTGATTACCTGTTCTGCATGCCTGGGCTTGAGCCCAGCCAGAGACCTTAAACCATGCTCTTCACCGACACAACAAATGAATGATCGTTCATTCGCGGTTGCACGTCCACGCTTCCTCGTGGCATGCTCGCTATCCGGATGGATGATCCCGGAATGTGAGCGGAGAGGCGGCGGGGAAACATGTGAACAAGTATGACGCGATCGTCATCGGCGCCGGCCACAACGGCCTCACCAACGCGGCCTACCTGGCCAAAGCGGGGCTCAGGGTTGCCGTACTGGAACGCAACCCCTACATCGGCGGGGCCACGGTCAGCCGCGAGTTGCACCCGGGCTGGACCTACTCCAACTGCTCTTACGTCTGCAGCCTGCTGCGCCCTGAACTTGCCCGCGACCTGGAGCTACCCCGGCACGGGCTGCAGGTTGTCCCCTACGGTGGCGGGGTGACATTCAAGCGCGACGGCAATTACTACGGCAACTACTACGATCACAACCGCCAGTACCGGGAGATGGCCAGGCACTCGAAGCGGGATGCCAATGCCTACGAGCGTTACACCGCGGACGTGATGAAGCAGACCCGCCTGATACGCCCGTTCCTACTCAAGCGCCCACCGGACCCGACCTCACTAAAACTCAGGGACCTGCGCGACCTGGCAGAATTCGCCGCCCCCTTCCTGGCCATGGGCGAAGAGGGCCTGGCGGACACGCTCAGGTTCTGGACCAAGAGCGTCGGCGACTACCTGGACGAATACTTCGAATCGGATGTCATCAAGGCCCATATGGCGGGTTCGGGTATTATCGGCACTGCCCTGGGCGTCTATTCCCCGGGTACCGCCTATGTACTGCTGCATCACTACATGGGGGATGTGGACGGCAACGTGGGTTCCTGGGGTTTTGCGCGCGGAGGCATGGGGGCGGTCGCCAGCGCCCTGTCGAAATCCCTCCAGGCTTTCGGCGGCGAAATCATCTGTGACGCCGATGTCAGGCAGATTGTCGTGCGCGGCGGCAGGGTCACTGGGGTAGCGCTGGCTAACGGTGACGAGTACCGCGCCGACGTGGTGGTTTCCAACCTGGATCCGAAGCGCACCTTCCTCGACATCATGGACAGGTCAGATCTCCCACCGGAGCTCGTAACCCGGGCACGGAACTTCAAGATCCGCGGTTCCTCCGGCAAGCTCAACATCGCCCTGGACGGGCTGCCCACCTTCACCGGACTCGACAAGCAAAGCCCCCTGATGCTGGGGGACATGCACTTCTCGGATTCGCTGGAACGACTAGAACGTGCCTACGACGACTGGAAAGCCGGCACCTGGTCAAAGGACCCCTACCTGGACATGCTGATTCCCACCCAGACAGACCCCACGATGGCTCCACCCGGGAAACATATGATGACCGTGTTCGTCCAATACGCCCCGCCGAAAATCCAAGGCGGGGATTGGACCCCAGAGGACAAGGCCGGGTTCGAAAAGTCGGTGATTGACCAGATCGCCGCCCACAGCCCGGATTTCAGGGACCTGATACTCCACTGCGAAACCCGCACGCCGGCGGAAATCGAGGCTGAGGTGGGGCTCACAGAGGGCAATATCTTCCAGGGCGAACTCACCTTCGACCAGTTGTTGTTCAATCGGCCATTTCCCGGTTACGCTCAGTACCGCGGCCCCGTTGGCGGCATGTACCTGTGTGGCTCGGCGACTCATCCCGGTGGTGGTGTAATGGCAGCGCCCGGCGCCAACGCGGCACGGGAGATCCTTCGGGACCTGCATAAGCCGAACACGGTACCCGGGGGTTACGCCGATGACTGATCGGTACGACGTGCTGCTCGTTGGCGCCGGCCACAATGGACTGGTCTGCGCACACTACCTGGCAAGGGCCGGTCGGCGCGTACTGGTGCTGGAGGTCCGGGATGAACCGGGCGGTTGCGCCGCCACCCGCGAGTTTGCCCCCGGGTATTCGGTCTCCGCCTGCGCCCAGTGGCTCAACCAGTTGCACCCGGATATCATCCAGGATCTCGCCCTGGAGAATTCGGGGCTCGAATGGGCGGCCAGGGACCTGGAGACCATATCCCTGGACCGTGAGGGGCAGCACCTGACCCTGCTGGGAGATCGCGTGGAGGGTGAGCGGGTGTCCCGGGAGGACCGGGAGGCGTACCGGGTCTTCCATGCTCGCACCAGCAAATATGTGAAGCTGCTGCGCAAGGCCTTCGAGGCGCGGGCGCCGAAACTGGTCGAATCCAACGTCACGGACCGACTCAACCTGCTGAAACTGGGCCTCGGTTTGAAACTGCTCGGCCGCGAGGGCATGAGCGACCTGATGCGCGTTATCCTCATCAACATGTACGACCTGATGGAAGAGAGTTTCGACAGCGCCCAACTCAAGGCCCTGCTCAGCCTGGACAGCCTGCTCGGTGCCCACATGGGACCGCGCACCCCGAACACGGTATTTGGTTATCTGTACCGACGGCTCGGTGATTCATTCGGCCACCACGGTCCTGCCGTTTTAAAGGGCGGAATGGGCGCGCTGGGCAAGGCCATGGCGGCCAGCGCCCGAGCGGCTGGCGTGGAAATTCGAACCGGCGAGCGAGTCACCAGTATCGACCTGGAAGCCGGTCGGGTATGCGGCGTGACCCTGGCCAGCGGCGAGCAGCTGCGTGCGCCGGTAGTGATCTCCAACGCTGATCCCGTAACGACCTTCGAAAAACTGGTGGGCTACCGCAATATCGAAACGGGTGTGGCGCGCCGGGTCAGCCAGATCCGCTTTAACAGCGGTACCGTGAAGCTGCACCTGGCCCTGGATCGGCTCCCGGATTTCCCCGGGCTCAGCGAACAGCAGTTGGGCCAGCGGCTGGTGATCGCGCCGGACATGGACTACATCGAGAGTGCATTCAACGCGGTGAAATACCGGGAGTATTCCACTGCCCCGGTCATGGATATCAGTATTCCCAGCCTGCACGATCGCAGCCTGGCTCCCGAAGAAGGTCATGTGCTCTCCGCTATTATCCAGTTCGCGCCCTATGCGCCAAACGAAGGCTGGGAGGCATGTCGCGAGCGATATATCGAACAGCTCATTGCCTGCATCGCCGACTACGCCCCGGACATTGGTCAACGCATCGTCGCGGCAGAGCTTCTAACCCCAGCCGACCTGGAAAATGATTTCGGTATGACCGGGGGTCACTGGCACCACGGCGAGTTGAGTATGGACCAGGTCCTGATGATGCGGCCCTTCCCGGGCGCCACCCAGTACGCCACACCCTGTGACGGACTTTACCTCTGTGGAGCCGGCGCCCATCCCGGCGGTGGGGTGATGGGGTTGGCGGGACGCAACGCGGCGCGGGAAATCCTCAGGCGGGGGGATGCCGCATGAGCCAGCGAAGTGACGATACCATGATGCTCACCACCCCGTTCCATTCGCGGGTCGCCGCCGCCTGTGAGCTTAATTGTTGGGGGAGCTGGAAGGATTACACTACACCCAATGCCTATACCGACGTCGAACTGGAGTACTTCGCTATCCGCAATGCGGTCGGCGTCTTCGATCTCACCCCCATGAACAAGTACAGGATCGGCGGGACCGATGCAGAGGCTTACCTGAATCGCCTGGTGACCCGCAACGTGGGCAAGATCGCGGTGGGACGAGTCGGCTACACCGTCTGGTGTGACGATGCCGGGCAGGTGATGGACGACGGCACGATCTTCCACCTGGGCGAAAATGATTACCGCCTGTGCGCCTACGCCCGCGCCACCGACTGGCTGCACTGGTCAGCGATGGGCTTCGACGTGACCATTCACGACGAGTCCGCCGATATCGCAGCCCTGGCGGTGCAGGGGCCAACCTCCTGCTCGGCCCTGATGGCCATGGGGCTGCGCGGCGTTGAAGAGATAAAACCCTTCGGGCTTGCCCACTTTGACTTCGATGGACAGCCGCTGATGATCAGCCGTACCGGATTCACCGGCGACCTGGGCTACGAGCTGTGGATAGCGCCGGAACATGCAGAGGCCCTATGGGATCGCCTGTTTGACGCCGGGCGAGACTACATGATCAAGCCCTTCGGCATGGAGGCCCTGGAAATGGCCCGGATCGAAGCCGGTTTCCTGCAGGCGGGGGTAGACTTCATGCCCGCGGAGGACGTAGTGCGCCGGGGGCGCTCACGGTCACCCTTCGAACTGGGGCTGGGCTGGCTGGTCGATTTCGACAAGCCGCTATTCAACGGGCGCCGGGCGCTGTTGCGCGAGCAAACCGAAGGCTCCCGCTATCGTTTTGCCTACCTGGACGTGGACGGCAACAAACCCGCACATAACTCGTTCATTTTGTTCAACGGCAAGCAGGTCGGCACAGTGACGTCCGCGGCCTGGTGCCCCACCGCTAAAAGCAACCTGGCCTTGGGGCAGCTGAAGATGCCCCACGGGGGGGTGGGTGAAGAACTGGTGGCGGAAATCTACTACCAGCGTGAACTGCAGTGGACCAAGGTGTTGGCGCCCTGCAGGGTGATCGAGTCGCCGCCATTCAACCCACCTCGCAGGCGGGCGACACCCCCCGACGCCTGCTGATGACTCATGACACTACCCCATCGCCTTGACCCGCTGCTCAGGCCTCAATCGATAGCGATCGTCGGGGCCAGTGACCGGGTCGGCCAGCCCGGCAACGAAATCCTGGTGAACCTTTACAAGGGTGAATTCACAGGAGCGATCTACCCGGTTAATCCCGGGCGCGAAACTGCCGGGGGTATTGCCTGCCACCCTTCCCTGCGGTCGTTACCCGAAGTACCCGATCTGGTGGTGTTTACCGTCGCCGACCAGCGACTGGAGGCCTGTCTCGACGAGGCGATCGCATTGGGCGTTCCTGCCGCCGCCGTGTTCTCCGCACTACAATTGGAAGACGACGGGAAGCCGTCGCTGAGTCAGCGCGTGAGGGACAAGGCGGCAGATGCGGGCATGCTGCTGCACGGCGGCAATTGTATGGGCTTTTACAATTTCGTTGATCGGGTCTGGGTTTCAGGATTCGATACCCGGGAACACGCCCACAAGGGCGGTGTGGTGCTGCTGAGCCAGTCCGGCGCAGGCATGTCCGGCGTTCTCGACTGCGAGGAACGCCTCGATTTCAGCTTCGCGGCCTCCACCGGCCAGGAACTCTGCCTGGCCGTCGAGGATTACCTGGATTTCGCCCTGGACCAGCCTCAGACACGGGTCGTGGGGCTATTCCTCGAGACCAGCCGACACCCGGAGCGATTGATCGCCGCGCTCGAGAAAGCCCGCCGGCGGGCGATCCCGGTTGTCGCCATCAAGGTAGGTAAAACCGAGCTGGCGGCGCAGCTGGCGGTTTCCCACAGTGGCGCCCTGGCGGGCAGTGACACCAGCTACCAGGCCGTGTTCGAGGCCTACGGCGTGCAGCGTGTCGATGACATGTCCGAATTGGCGACAGCACTCATCCTGTTTTCACGTACTCCTCCCCTGGGCGAGGGCGCACTGGTGACCCTGCACGATTCGGGTGGCGAGCGCCAGCTAGCGATCGACCTCGCCGGGCAGCTGGCGGTGCCGCTGGCGAAGCTGGCACCAGAGACCGTGGAGCGGCTGGAACAGTTTCTGGACCCGGGTCTTCCGCCCGTCAACCCGCTTGATGCCTGGGGCAGCGGAGGCGCCGACGCCCCGACCAACATGACTGCATGCTTTACCGCCCTGCTGCAGGATCCCGGCGCCGCACTGGGGGCGGTGGTGCACGATCGCGCCCCGGGCGGCGGCATCTACCCCGCCTACCTGGACTACCTGCGGGCGGCCCGGGAAGCCACCGGGAAGCCGGTATGTCTGGTGGCAAATCACCAGGGCTCGGGCAGCGGCCCACAGGTCCTCGCCGCGACGCGGGAGGGTATTCCCGTGGTGGATGGCCTCAGGGTCTTCCTGGTGGGCGTGCGCTGCCTGCTCGCCTACCGCGATTTCCAGGCCCACACTCACGATCCACCACCCGCCCCCGTCGCAGATGAGGTGGTCGAACGATGGCGGCGCTACCTGGGCGATGCGCAATGGGTACCGGAAATCAAAGCCGCTGAGTTACTGCGGGATTTCGGCATTTCCGTTATCGAAGGTATCGCGATCGATGGTGCCGGGCAGCTACTCGACCTGGCGGCCGATATAACCTACCCAGTGGTGCTAAAAACCGCGTCACCCGGTATCGCGCACAAATCCGATGTCGGCGGGGTGGCCGTCGATCTCCGAAATCCGCAACAGCTGGGGGATGCCTATACGCGAATGGCTCAGCAGCTGGGCCCACAGGCACTGGTCGCTCCTATGGTGACCGGGGCCGGAATGGAAATGATACTGGGTATATTCCGGGACGCGCAGTTCGGCCCCATGGTGGTGATGGGTATGGGTGGAATTTACGCGGAGGCGGTGCAAGACGTGATTGTCCTGCGACCGCCTTTCAGCGCTGGGCAGGCTCGCACTTCGCTGGACGGCCTGCACCTTCGCGCCCTGCTGGATGGCGGGCGCGGGCAGCCTCAACTGGCGCTCGAGCGCTTTTGTGAAATGGCTGCCCGACTGTCCGTGATGGCAGTGACACTGGCAGATCACCTTGTGGAAGTGGATATCAACCCGGTGCGCCTTATGGAGGACGATTGTGTTGGACTGGATGCGCTGGTGGTGCCCCACCCCGCTGCGGGATTGGCGCCTGAATAAGCGTTCAAAACATTGTATGATCATTTAATGATCTACAGTATACTCTCTCGGGAGAAACTTGGGGCCTGTTATACGAACAACCAAGCATGGCAAATCGATGAAACTTATCGCCACGGATGTCGACGACTCCATTCAGAAGATGAACAATATGCTGCGGGCCGAGCTGGAGCGGCCGGGACATGCAATTGCCTCCTATTTCTATCGCTCCCACCTGGTGTACCAGCAGGAGCTGACCGAACTGGTATTTCGCAGCTGGCTCTACGCCTGCCATGTATCCGAGATCGCCGCGCCCGGGGACTACCAGCTACTGGAGATCGGCGAAGATTCCGTCATCCTGGTGCGCGACGCCGCCGGTGAGATTCACGCCCTGATGAACATCTGCCGCCACCGGGGAGCGCGGGTTTGCGAGGAGTCTAGCGGCAACCGCAAAACCTTCGTGTGCCCCTACCACGGATGGGTCTACAACACCGACGGCAGCCTGAAAGCGGCGAGGGAAATGGAAATCCTGGAAGGTTTCGATCCGTCTGACCACGGACTGAAACGGGCTTCCGTGGTGGTTTTCATGGGTCTGGTTTTCGTCAATTGTGATCCCGGGGCGCCAGATTTTCGCGGCCCGCTGCAAAACATTGCCCAGCCCCTGGGCGCCTATGACCTGGAGCATGCAAAGGTCGCGCACCGGCAGACCTACAGGGTCGATGCCAACTGGAAGCTGGTGCTGGAAAATTACCTCGAGTGCTACCACTGCGCCACCTCCCATCGCGCTTACGCGCGCATGCACACCCTCAAGGAACGCGATTGCAAGGTCGAGCCGATTGTCCAGGCCATGCTCGACCGCACCGAGGAAGTGACTGGCGTGAAGGGCATGGGAAACGGCTACGAACGCATCTACCTCGATGCGGAGGCCTTCGGCGCCTGCGTCTACCACAGCCGATACGGTCTGTATGACGGGTTTCTCACCGGCAGTGAGAATGGTCAGCCAGTTGCTCCCCTGATGGGGCATATCCAAGACTACGACGGCGGCGCCGGTGACTTCCAGATGGGTCCCCTGAGCTTCATGCTCAATTACCCCGACCACTGTGTTCTCTACCGGTTCATACCCAGGAGCCTCACCGCCACCGACATGGAAGTCGTATGGTTCGTCAATGGCGACGCCCGCGAAGGGGTGGATTATGATCGCGAAAAGGTAACCTGGCTGTGGCACAACACCACGCTGGAGGATGAGTACATCATCACCCGCAACAGCGAAGGTGTGAATTCCCACTTTTTCGAGCCCGGCCCCTATCACCCTGAGTTCGAGGCCACGCTGCAGCAATTCGTCAACTGGTACCTCGAAACCCTGTCCAGGGTAGCCTGATGAGTGAACGGGACACCTTCAACCGCCATCTGCTGCATCCCTGGGCCTACCTGCCCGCGCTGGGAGATGACGACAGCACCCCGGTCATCGTGCGCGGCGAGGGGGTCTACATCTACGATGAAGACGGCAACCGATTGCTGGATGGTCCCGGCGGCATGTGGTGCATGCAGACCGGCTACGGTCGCCGGGAAATCGCCGATGCGGTCTCCGAGCAGATCATGCAGCTGGGCTACTCCACTGGTTTTTTTGTCATCAACCCCGTGGAGACCGAATTGGCGCAACGAATCGCGGCAAAGACCCCCGGCGACCTGAACCGGGTGTTTTTTACCACCGGCGGTTCGACAGCAGTGGACTCGGCCCTGCGGCTATGCCAGTTAGCGAATAACATCAAGGGCATGCGGGGCCGCAAGCATATCCTGACGCGCGAGCACGCCTACCACGGCAGTACGTTCCTGGCGGCCTCGGTAACCGGTAAGGAGCGCGATAAGACCGCCATGGATACCTGGCAGGAATGCGTGCACTTCCTGAGCTCCCCCTGCGCCTATTACCACGACCCCGATTTCAGTGAGCAGGCGCTCTGTGACTACCTGGTGCAGGAGCTGGAGAACAAGATCCTTGAACTGGGGCCGGAAAACGTCATGTGCTTCATCGCCGAACCCGTGCTGGCCTCCGGCGGGGTAATCGTGCCCCCGGTGGACTACAACCGCCGCTGTTGCGAACTGGTGCAGGAGCACGGCATTGTCTATATAGCCGACGAGGTCGTCACTGCCTTCGGTCGCTTGGGGCACTGGTTTGTCTCGGAGGAAGTGTTTGGCATGACCCCGGACATTATTACATTTGCCAAGGGCATTACCTCCGGCTACGTACCGCTGGGAGGATTCGCGGTCTCAGAGCGGTTCATGGCCTCTATCTCCGGCGAGCAATCGGGCGGCAACAATTACTCCAACGGCTATACCTGGTCAGCCAGCCCGGTGTCCTGCGCAGCGGCACTGGCGAGCTGGGACATCATCGAGCGAGAGGGGCTGCTGGACCATGTTAGGCAGACCGCGCCCTATTTCCAGGAGCAGATGCGCACCTTGCTGGACCTGCCGCTGGTGGGGGACGTTCGCGGCACGGGGCTGATGGCCGCCGTGGAGATGCGACTGGACAACGACGCCGCTGGCGAGGCACTGCTGGCACAGGACTACTCCATCGGCGAACTCGTGGATAATTACTGCCACCAGTTCGGACTGCTGGTGCGGCCACTGATCAATGTCTGTGTCATATCGCCACCCCTGATCATCACCCGCGAGCAGATAGATGACATGGTGTCGGCATTGCGCAAGGCCCTGCTGCTCGCACAGGATGAATTGCAGGTAAACGCGTGAGCCCCGTTTAGTTTGTGCTGCCCGACTGTCAGCCGAGGTCCAGCGAATACTTGTAAAACTCGGTGTCTCGCTCCCAGCCCCGTTTTTCATACAGCGCCTGGGCCTGGTAATTGTCTATCGCAGTTTCCAGATCCAGGCGGCAGGCCCCGCTTTTGCGGGCCATGGTTTCCGCTCGCTCCATCAACGCGTTCCCCACGCCTCGATGTCGTGCTGAGGGATCCACGTAGAGATCGTAGAGCGTCCAGATGGGAGCCGCAGCCACTGAGCACCATCCCGGATAAAGCTGGGTGAAACCCAGGGCCCTGCCGTCCCGGTCAAGCGCCAGGAATATCAGCGAACGCTCCTTGCGGATGTTGTCGCCGATGAAGCGCCGCGCCAATTTGGCATTTGCGGGCTCCTCATAGAACTGGCGATACAGGTCGAACAGGGAACTGACCTCCTGCAAACGCGCTTTTCCTACGCGCACCACGCGTAGAGATTTATCATCGGTGCTGAGTGGTGCGCCGTACCCTACCCGCTCCTCCGGTGCACTGAATGCCCAGGGAAAGACACTGGCCAGGAACGACAGGTAAATAAAGCGCGCTTCATCCCGGTCGTACGCGTCTCCTGCGTAAAGTATATCCTCCCAGATTTCATTCACCAGGCCCTGCACGGCACTGGCCATCGCCCTGGCATTCATATAATTCCTGCCCTTCGCGCCTCGAATAAGTTCATCGCAGAGTCCGACGGTGATGGCGAAAATTTTCTTGTCCTGGGCACCGCAGATGCGCTGGTAATCCTCGCGACCTCTGGCCTCCGCAACGAAGGCATACCACACGGCCATTTTTCTAGGCTCGGTCATCTCTGGGTTAAGGGATGCCTCGAACAACGCCCTGAGGCGACTCGCCGGGTCCGGTTGAGCACTCTCCAGCGCCTTGTCGATACTCTGCTCGAATTCTTCCGCAAGGTAGGTGAGTGTGTCGAGCAGCAGGGCTTCCTTGCTGGTAAAATGAAAGTTGACCGTGCCGGCGCTCAGCCCTGCGATCTTTGCGATCCGGGCCAGGGTCAACCTGGTCAGGCCGAACTCGGATATCGCGCTCATGGTCGCATCGATCAACAGGCGCTGTCGTTCCGCCTGCAGAGCCTGGTTTGTTCTTGATTTTTTTCCACCCATGCGTGAGAACCTCTTTAGTCTGGCCCGGCGTTTGTTCTTGGAACTGTTTCCCGGCAATGGCATTATATAGGCATTCAAAAAATTGAACAGAAGTACAGAGGATATTGACGATCTCTGTACAGGCAAATCCCCGGCGGGCCTGCCACCACGCCTCATACCTGGATTAAAAATGACATGAACGACGCACAACGATTGTCCAGTTATACCCTGGTAATATCCTGCCCTGACAAAGTGGCCATCGTCGCGGCTGCTTCCAGGTTCGTGGCAGAGCGAGGTGGGTCACTGCTCGAATCCAACCACTACACGGAAGTCGAACAGGGCTGGTTCTACATGCGCAATGTTATCAGCGCGGATTCCCTGGATGTCAGACTCGAACAGTTTCGGGAGGAATTTGCCCCGCTTGCAGAAGAGTTCGGTATGCAATGGCACCTGCGCGACAACGCAGAATTAGAGCGCGTAGTGGTGCAGTTGGTGCTGTCGCGGGGGCTTCGATACCACCTGGAGGACCGGGTCATCGTGCGTGGCAATAAGACCGTGGTGTTCTCCTCGTGAGTTACGATCTGCCCGGCAGCAAATCACGTGCGATTCTCGCCCGGGGCATGCCCCTCCTGCGCAACGGCCTGTGGTATCGCGACGCCAGCGAAAAAAGCATTGCAAAGGGTTTCAGGCCACCTTCACAAATGATCGTGGGTCGCGCCGAGGGGGATTTCGTCTGGGACCTGGATGACAACCGCTTCATCGACTTCCAGAACGGGTGGGCCACTAACCCACTGGGGAACTGTCACCCCGAGATCATCGAGGCGGTGCACCATGCGCACCGGCGGTACGGCTTCCAGTGGGAACACCCGCTGCGCATCGAGCTGGCCGAGCGGCTGGCCCGGATCATGCCGGGCAGGGCGCTGCCGCGATTCAGCTTCGAAGTCTCTGGAACAGAGGCTGCGGAATCGGCCATTCACCTGGCCCTGTGTTACACCCGCCGGCGCTACATCATCAGCTTTACCTCGTGTTTCCACGGTGAAGGCCTGGGAACCAAGATGGTCAGTGCCTACAACAGCGACAACAACCTGTACATGGAGGCCTGGGCAGGTGGCGTGCTGAAGGCGCCCTACCCCTACTCCGAAGATATACCCGCAGGCATGAGCCAGGAGCAGTACGTGGAGTACTGCCTGTGGTACCTGGACACACACCTGCCAGAGTACGTGGTACCGCCGGAAAACGTGGCGGCCATACTGGTCGAGCCCGGGTTGGCCGAGGGTGGCAACTGGATACCGAGCCCCGCTTTCCTGCAGGGCATCCGGCGTATCTGCGACAAGTACGACTGGTTGATGATCGCCGACGAGGTACTTACCGGGTTGGGTCGCACCGGGAAAATGTGGTCAGTAGAACACTACAAAGTGGTACCCGACATCCTGGTGGCGGGGAAGAACCTGTCGGGTGGTGTCGAGGCCTGCGCCGGCGTTGCAGCCCGCGATGACATCCTCGGGGACAACCCCAGGGCGACCGCAGGCAGCACCTTTGCCGGAACTCCGGGGGGCTGCGCGGCGGCGCTCAAGACCCTGGAAATCTACGAGCGGGACAACGTTCTCGAGCATGCCGCACGCCTGGCGGAGGCGGCAGCAGCCCGAATGGATGGCTGGAGCGAACGCTATGACATCGTTGGCGAGGTGCGTATCCTGGGTTTGCTGATGGGTGTGTCCTTTCGTGCCCCGGAGGGGGTGGAAGAGCGTTTTCACGTGGCGCGCTCAGTGCGCGACGGGATGCTCAGGCGCGGTGTTTGGGCAATCTGTGACAATGATCCGGAGGTGCGCATGTACCCGGCGCTGAACATGGACGAGGCCGTTATGCTGCAAGGCCTCGATCGCATGGAGGAGGCGATTGCCGAGGTAGAGCGTGACGGGGTAACCGTGGGAGACTACCCGCCCATGCCAAGCGGCAACGTGGGGTTCTGATCAACAATCCGGTGGCGGCGTCTGCTTCGCCCGCTCCGGTGACCAGAAGGGCTTGCTGACTTTTAGGCAGCGAGCCACCTTGCGGTACCAGCGCAGTTCTTTCTGGTGGTAGACCTCCGCCCAGATTTCGCCGTCGGCGTACTTTGCCTCGATAAGGCCGTAAGCGATATTCGCCTTCACCACCGGTGACCACATGGCAGAGGTGACGTATCCGATCTCCCGGCGGCAGTGACTATCTGCGTACAGTACACTGTTTTCTGCCGGCTTGTTGCCCTCGATATCCAGTTTGACCAGCCTGCGGTAATTCCCGGAAGCCTTTTCTCTTTCCAGGGCCGCGCGACCGGTGAAATGAGTCTTCTTGAAATTCACGATCCAGCCCAGCCCGAGCTCGAAGGGGGAGTGATCGTGGTGGAGTTCGACCGTGTGCAGGGCACCGTGAAAATCCACGTCAGGGGCGATAAATCCCGCTTCCAGGCGCGCCATGTCTAGTGACTCGTCACCCAGGGGCTGGATACCAAACACCCTACCCTGCTCAAACAGCGCGTCCCATAGTGGCTCCGCCAGGCCCGGGTCCAGCCACAGTTCATAACCCAGGTCCCCGGTATAACCGGTGCGGGAGATCATGATGTCGCCACCATTCCAGGGGAAGCGCATGATCTGGAATGGTTTGCAATGATCAATGCCGTCAAAGCCCATGGCCTTTAGCAGGGCGCAGGATGTAGGACCCTGTAAGGCGAGCGATGCGACCGCGTCGCTGATGTCCGTGATTTCCACCTGCGAGAAACCCACGGCGGACAGCAGGAACCAGTCCAAGCAGGGATCAGCGCAGCACAGCATAAATTCGTCATTTGCCAGGCGGAACAGTGTGCCGTCATCGACTACCCGGCCAGCATCGGTGCACCACACGTTGTAAGCCACGGTGTCGACCTTTTGCGCGGTGACGTCCCGCGTCACCATGCGGTTCAGCATGGCTTCCACCTCGACGCCCTGAAAGCGGTATTTGCGCATGGGCGACACATCGAACACAGCGCAGGCATTACGGGTAGCGAAGTATTCCAGGAGGGCGTCCCCGTAATAGATCGCCGAGGCGAAGCCGTTCCACACACTCCACTGCTGGTTGATGTTCAGCGCCGAGGTGCGGCTGTGAAACGGCGAGTGCAGTACCCCTGTTTCAACGTGGCTGATCGAATCGACGCTCTGCAGTTTCGCTTGCAGTGGCATGGTCAGGTCTCCTTCAGTATCGCGCGCGCCGCGTTGGCTCCGGCGGCGCCCATGATGCCCCCGCCGGGGTGGGCGCCGGCACCGCACAAATAGAATCCCTCTACCGGGGTCCGATACTGGGAGGCACCGTAGGTGGGTCGATTCATCCACCAGGTATCGATAGCGAACTCGGCATGATGCCAGTGGCCCCCCGTCACCCGAAACTGTGCCTCCAGATCCTCCGGCGTCAGCAGCTCAATGGCCACGACCTGCTCGCGAATAGCCGGCGCGTATCGCACCAGGCTGTTCAGGACGGCCTCCAGGAATGCCTCACGCCGCCCGGCCCATCCGCCGCTTACCCGGCAGGGCGCATACTGCACCAGGGCGGACAACACATGTTTTCCCTCGGGTGCCAATGCCGGGTCGTGCAGGGTGGGTATGACCACCTCCATGGGCAGCTGCGTGGCGAAATCGCCATATTTTGCCCGGTCAAAGGCATTCTCGATGGCCTGCATGGACTCGGCCAGGATCATCCTGCCATCCGGGCGTTCCAAGCCGGTAATCGTCGGCAACCCATCCAGCGCCAGGTGCAGTTTGGCGACCAGGCCGTCAGTTCGCAGTCGATTGATCCGGTGGGTGAACTGCACGTCCAGGTGCCGCGCGCCAAGTAATTTGAAAAAACTGGTTTTCGGATCGGCGTTGGAGACCACGGTCGACGCGGAAACAAGGTCACCATTTGCCAGTTCAACACCGCAGGCCCGCCTGTCTTCCAAGAGCACGCGACTCACGGCACTGTCGATGCGCAGCTCCGCACCGTGCTTCCCGGCGCTCGCTGCCAGTGCTTCGATGAGGCCGCCAACACCACCCGCAGGCAGGGGCAGGTCACCGCCAATGTCGCCACTCATACGATATAACAGCGCCAGTACCGCGTTGTTGGGCGACCGGGGCGCCAGTTTGCTGCCCACGTTCGCATCCCAGCTGAGCGCCGCTTTCAATAACGGATTCTCAAAATACTCATCCATCAGGTCCTGCGCAGGCAGGAACATCATGCGCATGATCTCGCGCATATCCCGGCGGCCAAGTGTTCGCAACTTCCAGCCGAACTGACCGAGGGTCGCCATGTCCTTAACGCCGCGGCTGCCAACCATTGGCGGGCATTTGTGCCAGAAGGGGTTCAGGGCCGCCGCGAACCGCTGCAACAGCGCCCGGTAATTGCCATAGGCTGCCTCATCCTGCGCGGATACGCCCAGCAAACTGTCATCGCCGATGCTGATGTGCCGGCCGTCCTGCCCCAGTGCAATCGTGGGAAGTGACGCGTTTGCGAGGCGAAAGCCATGTCCCTCCAGGTCGAGGTCGGCGACCAGTTGCCGGCCCAGCTGCGGCAGGGTATGCGCCACCGACGCCCTGTAACCCGGAGCAAATTCCCGGGTTGCCCCCAAGCCGCCCAGTTGCGCCGCTGCCTCCAGAACCAGCACGCTGCGTCCGGCTTTGGCCAGGTACGCGGCGCAGGTGAGTCCATTGTGACCCCCACCGATGATGATGGCGTCATAGTGCTCACTCATCGACGTCATCCTCCGGCACGATATTGGGACGCTTGAGGTCGAGCAGGATTTCCCGCGCAGCGTTGGCGCCGCAGGCAGAGGACACACCGCCTCCCGGATGAGTGCCGGAGCCGCACATGTACATTCCCTTGACCGGACCCCGATACTGGGAGTACCCGGGGAACGGGCGATTGAACATCAGCTGGTCCAGGGTCAGCTCACCCTGGAAGATATTGCCCTCCGTCAGCCCGATCTCGTTCTCGATTTCGTGGGGGGTGCGTACTTCCATGTGGGCAATCAGGTCGCGAAAATTGGGGGAATAATTGCTGATCTGGTCGATAACGGTGTCACCAAAGGCATCGCGTTTCTCCGGTGTCCAGCCACCCTCCACCTCGGCAGGGCAATACTGGATGAAGCAGGAGACGAAGTAATGTCCCGGAGCGGCCAGGGTCGGGTCCCAGACCGAGGACTGGGTCATTTCCACGAAAGGATCGGCTGACCAGCGCCCGTGCTTCCAGTCGTCGTACGCGCGCTCCATGCGTTCCAGCGAATCCAGGAACTGGAAAGTACCGTTACGCAACATGTGTCCTGGGGGCAGCGAGGGAAAGTCGGGCATGCCGGTGAGTGCAATGTTGACCTTGCCGGAGGAGCCGCGAATCTTGAAATTCCGCGCCTTATCGTACAGGTCCTCGGGTATATCCTTCTGGTCCATGATGTGAGTGAAAGTGCGCTTGGGGTCCAGATTGGAGACCACAATCCCGGCATGGATTTCATCGCCATTTTCCAACACAACGCCGGTAGCGCGGCTATTGCGTACCAGGATCTGGGCAACCGGCGCCTCAGTGAGTATCTCGCCACCATGTTCCTTAAGGGCCCCGGCAATCGCATCGGAGATGGCGCCCATGCCACCCCTGGCCAGTCCCCAGGCACCGACCGCACCGTCCACGTCGCCCATCACATGGTGTAACAGCACGTAAGCCGTCCCGGGGGAGTAAACGCCCAGGGCTGTGCCGATAATGCTGCTGGTGGAGAACAGGGTCTTGACCAGGTCGTTTTCGAAATACTCATCGAGATAGTCACCGGCACTCATGGTCATGAAGCGGATAAACTCTAAGACTTGCTCCTCGCCCATGCCGGCGAACTTTTTCGCCATAAACACAAGTTCACCCAGGTCGCGCGGTTTGAAGGAGGTGGGATCCGCTGGTGTACGCAGAAGGAAGTGGCGAATCAGCCTGGCGTAACGCATCAGGTCCGCTTCGTACCGGTGCACCGCGTCGGCATCCCGCAGCGAATGGCGGCGGATTTCCCGGTACTGCATGTCGTGATCCGGGTATTCGGCAATGTAGTCACCGGTGCGACTGAAATTGGTCGTCCCGTTGTAGGGCACGATCATCAGCCCGTGGCGGGTCAGGTCGAGATCTCGGTGGATAGACTGGCGCAGCAGGCTGCAGACGTAGGAGCAGTTGGAGTAGAGCCAGCCCTCGTGAAGTTCACGACTCACCGCTGCGCCCCCAATGTAGTCGTTCTTCTCCACCACCAGCACATCGAGCCCTGATTTGGCCAGGTAGGCGGCACTGGTCAGGCCATTGTGACCGGCGCCGATGACGATCGCGTCGTATGTCCTGTTCATTTACCGCCCTGGTCTTCCCGGCACCAACAGCTGAAGAGGATAGTGCCCCCGGGGTGGAATGTGCAGAGGGTATTGGGGACAATAGGGAGATAATTATGGACAAGTTAGAGGCCTTATATGACCCCAATTGCCTCCAATGTCGCAGTTCCCGGTGACCAGAAACGCGGTCTGCTCAACAGCTACGAACTGCGCCTGATGTGCAGGGACCTGGTAGAGCAGCAGGGTTGTGACCTTGACGTGATCCTCCGGGGCAGTGGCGTGTCACCGCGACAGTTGGAGAATCCCGCCCATCGACTGACGCTGGAGCAGGAACTCACCCTGTATACCCGTATCGCCCAGTGCAATAGCGACCCACTACTGGGCCTGCGCACCGGTGCGCGGCTGTCCCTGCCCAACTACGATATGCTGGGTCATGCCATGATGGGTGCAGCTACCGTCCAGGAGGCACTGCAGTTGCTGGCCGAATTCGCGCCGCTGGTGAGTTGGGCCTCACACAGCCAGCTGCGCTCCGAACGCCACGGCGACGTCGACTGCAAGGCGCTCATGATCTACCCGACCGCGACGGATTCACCAGCAGCCGCCCTGGAGATCGAAAGTACCTTCGCGTCACTCCAGACCCTGTTCAATGACCTGTTGGGCGAGCGAGTACAGTTCGCCGGAATCGAGATGCGCCACCGCACCGATTCAACAGACCTATCCCCCTACCAAGAGTTGTTCGACTGCCCGGTTGCCTTTGGTTGCACACGCAATGCCCTGCTGATACCGCGAACGTTGCTGGCCCGGCGGCTGCCGCACCCGCAGCCGGAATACGCAAGCCTGTTCCGTGAACTCTGCCGGGAAAGCATGTCGGCGCTGGCAGAGGATCGCGGGCTGATCGCCAGTATCAAGAGCCTCCTGCGGGTGCAGGAGGGTAGGTTGCCGACCCTGACCAAGGTGGCCTCGCACTTCAACCAGAGCCCGAGGACCCTGCGGCGCCATCTCCACGCCAGGGGTACCAGCTACCAGGCGCTTCTGGACGAGGTACACTTTGAACTGGCACGTCGCTACCTGACGTCGACACAATTGTCCGTGCAGGCGATTGCCCGCCAGCTGGGCTACGTGGATGCGCGCAGCTTTCGCACGGCTTTCAAACGCTGGTCGGGACAAACGCCGGGGTCATTCCGTGCTTTCGCCCCTATAGGTCCGGTAGAATCGGGAAGTAAACCGCTCTAACGTTGCCGATTGCCGCACAGGGTATGGAGAGAGTAATGAACGTAGCCGACAGGGCAGAGCTGGAGGATTTTCTTCAGCGTTATCCGCAGACGCAGATGCTGGAAGTCCTTATGCCGGATGTAAATGGCATCCTGCGTTGCAAACGCATTCACCAGCGGGAGTTCGCCGGCCTGTTCGAGGGCACGTTCAAGGTGCCGACGACCGTACCCTTCCTGGGAATCCGCGGTGATCTTTACGACGGACTGGACCCGGCTCTGGTGGAGGGCGACCCCGACCAGTTGCTGCTGCCACTGGCCGGTACCCTGGCGCCCCTGCCCTGGGTCAAGTCGCCCACCGCCCAGGTCCTGGCCGGATTTGCCGATCTCGACGGCCGCCCGGCCTGGGTAGACCCCCGCAACGCGCTGGCCAATGCGCTGGCGATTTTTTCTGCCGGGGGGTTGAAACCCGTCGCGGCCACTGAACTGGAGTTCTACCTCCTGCAGGACAGCGAGGAGAGCACACCGCGGCCGCTGCAGGGCAGGATAGTCGGCACAAACCTGCAGCAGGAGGGAATCCAGTACTGCATGGCAGATGACCTGTGGGAAGCTGACGGCTTCCTGGAGGAAGTGCGCCAGGCCTGCGAATTGCAGGGCGTGCCCCTGACCGCGATACATTCGGAGTTTTCTTCGGGGCAGTGGGAAATCAACACCCATCACGTGGAAGATCCCGTGCTGGCCTGCGATCACGCCATGCTGCTCAAGCGCATCGTCAAGGGCGTGGCACGCCAGCACGGTTTCGCCGCGTCCTTTATGGCGAAACCGTTCGCCGACAGCGCCGGCAGCGGCCTGCACATTCATACCAGTGTTTACAATGCCCAGGGGGAGAACATCTTCGACGCCGCGGAACAGGCGCAGCCACCCGCCATGTCTGACATGATGCGCCACGCCGTCGGCGGGCTGTCGGTAACCATGGCCGAGGCCATGGCGATTTTCGCGCCCAATGCCAATTCCTACCGCCGCTTCAGGCCTGGTGCCTACGCGCCCTATGCGCCCACCTGGGGTTACAACCACCGCGATGTTGCCCTGCGCATACCGGTGTCATCGGGCAGCAACAGGCGAATCGAGCATCGGGTGGCCGGCGCGGACGCCAACCCCTACCTGGTGATGGCCGCGGTGCTGGCGGGTATACAACACGGAATGACTGAGCAATGCGAACCCGGGCCTGAGACACCGATGGGCGCGGAACTGGTGGTACCGGAGGCCAGGCTACCCAACCGCTGGGACAGCGCACTGGAATTGTTCCGCAGCTCACAGGTTCTGCCTGGTTACCTGGGCGAGGATTACTGTAAGGCTTTCGGGCTGGTACGCCAGGGGGAGTGTGACGATTTCCACTTTCGCATCCCCAATCTCGATTACGAGTGGTACCTGCGCGCGCTGTAGGTCGACATCCGGCCGCTCCTGCAACTATAAAGGCAAACCATACGAGCCATGACCGAATCGCATTTTGACGCCATCGTATTAGGCGCAGGCCACAATGGTCTGACGACCGCCAACTACCTCGCGATGGGCGGTATGCGGGTTTGTGTGCTGGAGCAGCGACCGGTGGTGGGCGGTGCGGCGGTCAGCGAGGAATTTCATCCCGGTTACCGCAACTCGCTGGCATCCTACGTGGTCAGCCTGCTTCGGCCGGAAGTGATACGGGATCTCAAGCTGGAACAGTACGGTTACGAGACAATGCTTCTCGAGAATTCCCTGTATCTTGATAACCGGGGAGAATACCTTCTGCTGACCGGCAATGAGCAACACGACAGGGCGGAATTCGCCAGGTTCTCGGCTTCTGACTACGATGCCCTGCAGTCCTTCGAGGACAGCATCGACAAGGTCGGTGCCATTCTGGCCAGGCAGTGGTTGCGCGAACCACCGAGGTTGCACGGCGGCGGCCTTGCCGATCTCCTCAACAGCGTGAAACTTGGCCTGGACGTCTACCGCCTGGACGAGGAACAACGCTGGCGCCTGTTACAGTTTTTTGTGGGGGCACCAGAGAGCATTATCGAACGCTGGTTCGAGAGCGAAAAGGTTAAATCAATGATTGCGGCGCACATCATGCCGGCAAATTACGCGCCTCTCTCGCAGCCAGGCGCAAGTCTCGCCATGTTGCACCATGCGGTTGGAGAGATCGCCGGTCGTAAAAGTGCCTGGGGACTGGTTAAAGGCGGTATGGGGACCATCACCCAGGCGATGGCTGCCGCAGCCAAGGACAGGGGTGTGGTGATTCGCACCGAGGCGCCGGTGCAGCGAATCCTCGTGCGGCAGGGCGCGGTGCAGGGTGTACAGCTTGAAAGTGGCGAAACCATCGATGCGCCGGTTGTCGCTGCAAATACCGATCCCAGGCGCACGTTTCTCACGCTGCTGGGGGAATCCCACCTTCCGGATGGTTTTGTCCGCGACATCAAGGCATTCCGGCAGGAATCTGCCTCATTGCGCATGAACCTCGCGCTTAACGGGCTCCCCGAGTTCGCGGCGTTCCCGGGCGGCGGCATCGGGCCGCAGCATCGCAGCAGCATCACGCTGATTGAGAACAAGGAACACCTGGACCGGGCTTATCATTCCTCCCGGGCAGGTATCCCCGCCGATCCCCCTATCATCGAGGCAATCATCCCCAGTGCGATGGACGACAGCCTGACCGATCAGCCCGGCACGCATGTGATGAGCCTCCTGTGCAAATACATGCCCTATGACCTGGCGGGGGGCGAACACTGGGATGAAAAGAAACCCCGAGTGGTCAACGCAATCCTGGATTATCTCACCACTTACATACCCAACCTGCCGGACATGCTAGTTGCCTCCCAGTGCCTGACACCGCTGGACATCGAGCGACTGTTTGGTATGACCCGCGGGGATATCTGCCACGGTCGCATGGAACCGGACCAGTTATACAGTGCCCGGCCCCACCCGGCGGCCGCGCAGTACGCCACACCCGTCAAAGGGCTTTACCTGTGTGGTTCCGGTACTCACCCCGGGGGCGGCATCACGGGGGCGCCGGGGCACAATGCAGCGCGGCGAATTCTGAGGGACCGGCCCTGACTTTATTGATCCTTCAGGTGGGATGCGCGCATGTAGAGGAATTCCAGCGCGAGGCTGGCCCCCGCCAGGGCGGTGATATCCGCGCTATCATAGGCCGGTGATATCTCCACGATGTCAAAGCCGACGATATTGAGATCGGCAATCCCCCGCAGGATCCGCAGGGTCCGGGAGGTACTTAACCCCCCCACCACGGGCGTGCCGGTCCCCGGCGCGAAGGCCGGATCCAGGCAATCGATATCGAAGGTGAGGTAGGCGGGACAATCCCCCACCCGCTCGCGTATAGCGGAGACCGTGTCTTCCACCGGTTGTTCATTGGCGCGATGCGCGTCGATCACCTCAAATTCATGGCCGGATCTGTCGTAATCCGTGCGAATACCTACCTGCACTGAATGCCGGGCGTCGATAAGCCCCTCCCGCGGCGCGCGATAGAACATGCAGCCATGGTTATAATCCCCACCGTCTTCATAGCTGTCGGTATGGGCATCGAAATGGATCAGGGCCAGGGTGCCATGTGTCTGCACATGACCACGCAACAGCGGCAGGGTGACAAAGTGATCGCCACCGAAACTGATCAGCGTCTTGCCGGCACCGGTAATCAGCGCGGCCTGCTCCTCCACGCCCGACAGCATCTCGCTACTGTCTCCCCAGGTGAAGCCCAGGTCACCGTAATCGACCACGTGCAAACGGTCCGCCAGGGAGAATTCCCAGGGCCAGCGCTGTTCTTCCCATCGCAGGTTGGCACTGGCCTGGCGAATGGCAGTGGGCCCACTACGGGCCCCGGCGCGTCCACTGGTGCCCAGGTCGTAGGGGATACCCATGACGACGGCGTCGATTTTACCATTCGCAAGGTCGCGGGTCAGGGGCAGACCCAGATAGCTGAAGACGTTGGCATACAGGGACAGGTCATTTTGCAGGAAGTCGTTGTCGGTCATCGTATTGTCACAAGTCGTTAAATAGATCTTCGCCGGAATGCGACTAGACTAAAGTCGGCGTGGGCTTTTACCCATAAAAAGCTTATCTTATTAGGTTTTCAACATACCACAGCTGCGTCCCCAGATCCGGGTCCAATTGTGGCAGCGCAGGCCTGGAGAATGTATGGGCAGTAAAATCAAGGTGGCAAAACCACTGGTGATCCTGCACGGCGACGAGATGGCGCAGATCGCCTTCGAGCGGATTCTCGAGCAGTTCGTCCACAAACGGCTGGAGATCGAGTTGGTGGAAATCGATCTCACCGCCGAAAACCGGCTGGTTACCAACGGGCAGGCGGTTATCGAGGCGATCGAGGCATTGAAAGCCCATGGCGTGGGTGTCAAGAATGCCGGGATGACAGTCAACCGGCAACAACTGGATGAGATGCTGGCCAAACACCCGGACATCGAGGAAAGCAAGCTCGACAAGCTCGCCACAAAGTCACCCAATGGCGCCATACGTAAGGGTATCCACGGCAACATCACCCGGGAAGACATCGAGTTTCGCAATCTGAAAAGCGTGCGGCCAGACTGGGTGGGTCGCGACATCGTAGTGGATACCATGGACAGCGGTGGCATCGACTTCAGTTACAGCGAGTTATCGGAGGCCACAGGTGTAGCCAAGGTCATGTTCGTCGGCAGCAGTGGCGACCCCGTCGAACTGCATCGTCGCACCTTGAAAAAGGGCGACCCCTGGATGCTGGCGAATAATTCCCTGGAGGAGGTGCAGGCCTGGGCGCACCGGTTTTTCCAACGCGCCCTGCATGAGCAGCGCGACATCTACCTGGGCCTGAAAGACACGGTGGTGCCAGGCTACGATGGCATTATGCGCGCGGCTATCGAAGAGATCTATGAAAGCAACTACAAGGACAAGGTGGCCGAGGCGGGACTGGGCTATCACTACGAACTGATCGATGCCCAGGCGGCGCGTATCGTTTCCAACCCGCCCGAGCGCGCATTGTGGGGGGTGCCGGATAATGTCAGCGGCATGAAACTCTACAAACTGGTGCAGCAACTCAAGCGCTACGGCCTGCCGGAGCGCAAGGCCCACGTATCCATATCGCGCATGAGCGCCGGCGGTGGCGACCAGTACGGCAGCTTCAATGCCCCGGCCGCTGAAGATGGCATTGTCAAGGTGCTGGTCGACGGGGAGGAGAAGCACGCGCGGATGGTAAAGGCGAACGACCCGATCCTGTTCATGTCCAATGACCGCGATGCCATCAAGGACTGGGTCAAACAGGTGTTCCGGGATGCCTCGATCAACAAGAAAGAGGTGTATTTCGGACTCAAGCGCGAATTTGTCCCTTACGACGAGGTGTACAGCTCGATCATCCTGGAGATTCGCAAGGAACTGGCCGCGCTGGATACGCCGCCGCCCTCCTTCATGATCATGCGGCCCTCCCGCCAGCTCAGCAAGATGATCTGCGATCCGCCGCGCTGGGGCCTGTACCCGGCACAGAACCTGGACGGCGATATATTCTCGGATATCTCCGCCGCCCTGGGCGGCAGCCTGGCCACAGCCAGTTCGGTGATCAAAAGCAAGGACGGCACCCTGCTTTACGAGGCGCCCCACGGCACCGCCCACGATCTCTACCTGCGCTACCTGGAGACCGATGGCAAGGAGGCCAACTTCAATTCATCGGCGCTGATATTCGCTGTGGCCAATGCGCTGGAGACCCTGGCCCAGCGCGAGTCGAACGAGGCGCTGGCCCGCTACTCCGGCAAGCTCAAGCGGGCGCTGATCGAGACCGTGGCCCAGGGAACCATCACCGGTGACCTGAAAGGCAAGACCACCGATCCCAGCTCCGAAACCATCGTCGATATGTACGGGTTCCTGGATGCGATCGAGGCCAATATCGCCGACTAAGCCAGGGCGTCGTCGGCCACGAAGTATCTCGGATCCTCGATGACGTTAACCTCTACCAGGCTGCCCGCCTTGCGCAACAGCTTGCGGCATTCCGCACTCAGGTGCACAAGGTGCAGGGTCTTGCCCGCGTTGAGATAACGTTCCGCCAGGGTGTCGATGGCTTCCAGGCCCGAGTGATCCGCCACCCGGGAACGGGCAAAATCGATCACCACATCGTCCTTGTCCTGGACCGGGTCGAAACGCTCCAGGAAGGAGGTCACCGAGCCAAAGAACAGGGGGCCGGTGACGGCGTAGACCGTCGATCCCTTGTGGTCCTGGCGCGTCTCGATACGGATGTGCTTGGCGTGCTCCCAGGCAAAGACCAGGGCCGAGACGATTACCCCCACCACCACGGCCACTGCCAGGTCGGTCGCCACGGTTACCGCGGATACCAGCATCAGAACCATGGCATCAGTGCGCGGCACCTTGCGGATCACCCGGAAGCTACTCCACTCAAAAGTACCGATCACCACGATGAACATCACGCCGATCAGTGCCGCCAGGGGAATCTGTTCGATCAGTGGAGACGCCACCAGGATAAACAGCAGCAGGAACAGGGCAGCGGCGATACCTGAAAGCCGACCCCGTCCGCCAGAGTTCACGTTGATCATACTCTGGCCGATCATGGCGCAACCGCCCATCCCACCGAAGAATCCGGTCACCGTATTGGCCACACCCTGGCCGATACACTCCTTGTTGCCACGGCCCCGGGATTCAGTGATTTCATCCACCAGGCGCAGGGTCAGCAGTGATTCGATCAGGCCGATGGCCGCCAGGATCACCGAGTAGGGAAAAATAATTGCCAGGGTCTCCCAGTTAAGCGGGACCGAGGGAATGTGGAAGCCGGGCAGGCCGCCCTTGATAGAAGCTATGTCACCCACCACCCGGGTATCCAGATCCAGGCCGAACACCAGCAGACTGACCACCAGGATCGCCACCAGTGAGGACGGTAGCGTCGTGGTCAGGCGCGGCAGAAAATGGATGATGACCATGGTCAGCACTACCAGGCCCAAAAGCATGTAAAGCTGCGCGTCCTCCAGCCAGGCCACGTCAAGTATGGAGCCCTGCATGAAGGTCCCCTCCAACCAACCCGGCTCGCCGGCGATACCGAACTGGCCGAGCTGGGCCAGGAAGATCACAATCGCCAGTCCATTGACGAAACCCAGCATCACCGGATGGGGCACCATACGGATAAACTTGCCCAGGCGCATGGCCCCGGCGGTAATCTGTAATATGCCCATCAACACCACAGCGGCAAACAGGTATTCCACCCCGTGGTCGGCCACCAGGGCCACCATCACCACCGCCAGCGCACCGGTGGCACCGGAGATCATGCCGGGGCGACCGCCGATACAGGCGGTGATCAGACCGACCATAAAGGCGGCGTAGAGACCCACCAGGGGCTCGACCCCGGCCACGAAAGCAAACGCCACCGCCTCCGGCACCAATGCCAGTGCCACAGTCAGGCCGGACAGCACGTCGTTCTTTACAGTCGCTACCTTGCTCGGGTGGAACTCAAACATCACTCACTCTCAATAACACAGACGCCCTCCCCGGCAGGCCAGGGACGGTTAAATGGATCAAATAAGTACACCAATCGGCGGGGGTGTTCTTGTTATGCGACGAGAGGAAAGGCCGCGCATTCTAGTGGATGGGGTATGGGAGTACAATCGCCAGGGCGCCGACTGTGAGGAAGTCACAGTTTCGGCAAATTGGCCAGTTTTGACTATTATTTGACCAATCCATTGCAGCCCACCCCAGGAGAACCGGAACATGAGCGAACGTCAGGTATTGAACAAGAGCAACCTCGGTATTACCGAGGGCCTGCCGCTACAGGCCAGCGAAGGCGGCATTGAGGAACTGCGGGCGGATATCCAACGCCTGATGGATATGGAGGCAATCAGGCAATTGAAGTACGCCTATTTCCGCTGTGTGGATACCTGCAACCTGGAAGAGTTGGCCACCCTGTTCCACGAGGACGTGAAAGTACATTTTGTAGGCGGTACTTACGAGTGGAATGTGGAGGGTCGCCAGGCCTATGTCGACAATATAGGCATGTCCTTCAGCCGGGAAGCGATCGGCCAGCACAATGCCCACCACCCCGAAATCCAGGTGCTCAGTGATACCGAAGCGACTGCCATCTGGTACCTTGCAGATAATATGTGGATCCTCAACCACAACGCCAAGACCTACGGCACAGCTATCTACTGGGACCGTTACCTGAAAGTGGACGGCAAGTGGCTGATCAAAGAGACCAACTACGAGCGTGTCTACGAGATCAACGAGGTACTCGAGGAGCGACCGAATTTGAGTTCTCACTACCTCGGTGCGCACGGGCCGGAGCCGCAGTTTTAACCGAATCAGTGAGTAGGGTGCGCACTGCGCACCATCGACAACGTTCGGCCACACCGGCACGGTGCGCAGTGCGCACCCTACGGGATCTGATCCAACCCCCGAACCTGGACGTATATCCGACACTATGGAAAACATCGTGTCGACAATCGCACCGCCGACCTCAAAGCCGGCAGGCATCACCGAAACCCTCTGGTTCAACGCCCTGTGGTTCCAGTCCACCTGGTTCTGCACGGTGCTGGGTCGAGATGAATGGCTACCCCTGGCGTTTGCCATGATCGCGCTGCACCTGGCCCTGGTGAGGGATGTCTGGCGGGAACTGCTGATACTTTCCACCATCGCCTCAATCGGCATCGCGGTGGATGCCAGTCTGAGCTATGGCGACTTCTTCCAATTTTCCAATGGCGCACTGGTACCCCTGTGGCTGTGCTGCCTGTGGCTGGCGTTCGCCACTACCATGACCCGGAGCCTGGCCTGGCTGGGACCCCACCCACTCTGGGCAGCCCTGGCAGGCGCGGTGGTTATACCCCTCAACTACTGGGCGGGCCAGCGCCTGGGGGCGGTAGATTTCCCCCAACCGCTGGCGCTGACGCTGGTCGTCATGGGGACCACCTGGGCCCTGTTGCTGCCTGTTATGTATCGCCTCGCAGCCAGACTGAAAGAGGCCGAACCCGAGCTGGCAACAGCGTGAAAACGCTGGCAGCCACACTGCTACTGGTGCTGGGAGTGTCCGGTGGCGCACTGGCCAGCGAATTGGAGTTGGTGGGAGAAGCCCGCCTGAAAGTCCTGTTCTGGCCGGTTTATGAATCGCGGCTGTACAGTACCGACGGGAGTTATCAGTCCGGGCAACGGCCCCTGCGGCTGGAAATCCGCTACCTGATGAATATCGACTCAGACGACCTGGTGGAACGCACCGCCGCGGAATGGCAGGCCCAGCAGCGCTACCATCCCAACCAGGCGCAATGGCTGAAGACCCTGTCCCAGATCTGGCCGGACGTAAGAGAGAACGACGTCATCGCACTGGAGTTGCGCGAAGACAGGAGCAGTGAGTTCTACGTCAATGGCCGACCCGCAGGCACTATTCCGGACCCTCTGTTCGGCCAGCAATTCCTGGACATCTGGCTGTCGCCAGACACGACACGCCCACAACTCCGCGCGCAGCTGCTGGGCCAGCGCTGACATTCACAGCATGATGATCGAGGCCCCGCCCAGGGTCAGGAACACGTTGGCAAAAGTATAGGTCCCCGCGTAGCCGAGGGCGGGAACAGCGCTGTCGGTCATGTCATTGAGTGCCTTGAGGGCCGGCGTACTGGTCATGGCGCCGGTGAGGGCACCCAACAGCAGAACCGGGTTCATTTTGAGTACCAGCGCACCATAAAGGTAACCGATCAACAGCGGGCACAACATGATGCAGGCCCCACCAAGTATAACTTCGAGCCCACTCTCCACAAGCGCATTGACGATGTCGGAACCCGCCGCCAGACCCACGCTGACCATGAAAATATTTAGCCCCAGGTCCTTGAGGACATTGATGGCCCCCTGGGGTATATAACCGAAAACGGGGTTGCGCGCGCGGAAGAATCCCATCAGGATGCCGGCCAGCAACAGACCACCCGCGTTTCCCAGGGTGACCCGCAGGTCGCCCAACAACAACGCAAACTGCCCCAATAACATGCCCCCCAGGAAGAAGAAGGAAAAGGTCATCAGGTCCGAGATGTCGCTCTCGTGCTCGATGGAGCCTATTTTCTTCGCGAATTTGAGCAGGCGGCCGTGCTCGCCACTGACCTCGAGCACATCGCCTCGCTCGAGAATCATATGACGACTGAGGGGCAGTTCTACCTGGGCCCTGGTCAGGCCGTTGACCAGGCAGCCATAGCGGGTTTCCAGGTCCAGGTCCGACAGCGGGACACCGATCATCTCCGGGTTGGTGACCACGACGTTGGCGGTGTCCATGCGGAATTCGAGCAGGTCAGGGTCGTAAACTTCCCTGGTTCGATCGATCTCATTTCTCGCATGGCTGCTGGGAAAACCCACCAGGGCTGCCTTGTCACCCACCTCTAGAACCAGGTCCGGTTCCGGCTCCAGTAATTCAGAGCCCCGTTTTATGCGCTCCACTATCAGCCCGGAGCGCTGGAACATGCCGATCTCACGAAGACTCTTGCCAGCTGCGCCCTCCCGCGTTTCCTCGTCGACCAGGTAGGCGCGAAGGATGGGTGTGCGCACGTTGCGCCGCCGGGAGCTGTCCATGCCCCTGTCCCGAGCCAGGTTTTGCGCCTGCTCTTTGGGATCGTAGCGCAAGACCACCGGGATATAGCGCAGCATCAGCAGCAACCCCAACAGGCCCACCAGGTAGGTCATGGCATAGCCGACACTGATCTGGCTGATGATGAGCTTACGTTCTTCCTCCCCCAGGTGCCCCATTTGTTGGGCTACCGCATCCTGCGCACCCACGAGGGTCGGTGTAGAGGTCAGGGAACCCGCCAGCATGCCGGCGGCAAGCCCCGAATCGAGACCCAGCAACCCCGAAACGACATTGGTGACGGTAACGGCAACCACGACAATAACCGCGGCAATGGATACGTAGCGCGCGCCATCCTGGATAAAATTACTGAAGAAATTCGGACCCGCCTCGATACCGACGCAGAAGATGAACAGCATGAAGCCCAGGTTTTCGGTCTGGGCATGCATGTCGAATCCCCAGACCCCCAGCAGGATAGCCGCCAGTAACACACCGGGGGTATTGCCCAGTTGGAAGCCGCCGATACGTAGCTTGCCGATCAGCAGCCCTCCGCCAAGCGCGGCGAACAGCAGCATGACGTCGCTGGCTTCGAGCAGCTCGGCGAGATCTATGTCCATGATTTCGTTCCGTGTTCAGCAGGCCAATGGTGCGCAGAGCGCACCCTACCTTGGATCGGGGCGCCCGTAGGGTGCGCTCTGCGCACCATCAAATTAAACCGCGCTGATTGCCCTGTCTACCGGAGATTGTCGAGATACTCGCGCAATTTATCTTCCGCGTCATCCCCGAACAGGATCCCACAGGCCTCCCTGAGCCCCGGCGCCTTCTCTATGTCTTCCTTTCGCACCACCTGTTCGATCTTGGAACGCCGGCGCATGAAATCCTCCAGCTTGATGATCATTTCCCGGCGGGCCGCCAGTTCGATTTCACAGCGCGTGTACTCGGCGTTCTCGATCAGCAATTCCACGCAACCCTCATCCTCGCGTATGCGTTCCAGCAGGATGAAGGCGCTCTTGCCGTAGCGGCGCCAGAAGCGCTCTGACAGTGGTTCCGAGGAACTGGGATCGGTGAGTTTATCCAGGTCCATCAGGCGTGCCTGCAGCATGAACTCCTCGCGGATCTCCTTGCCCGGTTCGCCGTACCAGCGGTTGTTCGGCTCCGGTACGTGGATACCCAGGCGGTCTACCCACTCCGCGACTTCGTCTCCCACGTTGAGGCAGTCGGTGAGTTTGCCACCAAAGATGCTCAGGTGCCTGGTCGGCTCTTCCACCTCGATCACGTGCTTGCGCGACAGCTTCACCCAATCAGCGTCGGCCTCTCTCGAGCGGGTCGCGAGCGGTCGCACACCGACCCGCTCGGCGATGATGTCCGCCTTGCTGAGAGGCGGATCAAGGTCGAGCAGTGCGTTGACGTTATCCAGTACGAAGTCGCGGTCCTCATCGGTCACCTCGACCTCGGGGTCTTCCACCCGGGTGTCCGTGGTGCCGATGCAGGTCTTGGGGCCCATCGGGATCAGGAAGAACAGCCGGCCATCACTGGCGAAGAAGGTCAGGACACGCCGGTTGTCCGTGACCCGGTCGACGATCAGGTGGATGCCCTTGGAGAACAGGTGGTGGTAGTCAGTCTGTTCGCCGGTACTCTCGTTGTGCGCATCTGCGTAGGGACCGCAGGCGTTGACCAGTACCCGTGAACGGATGGAGAATTCTTCGCCGGTCAGGACATTCCGGGCCTGGGTAATCCACAGATCGTCCTCCCGTCGGGCGCCCAGGGATTCCACATAGTTGGCTGCGATACAGCCGTAGTTGAGGCTCTTGCGAATGAAGTTGAAGACAAAACGCGCGTCGTTATCGTAGAGGTAACAGTCGGAGTACTCAAACCCGCCCTCGGCCTTGCTGGTGTTGACCACCGGTTCCGCGCTTTCGATAGCGCGGGCGGTGTGGTACTTCGGCGGCGCAGTTCGGAAGCGCCCCATGATCCAGTAGAGCACCGCCCCCAGGAACACGAACAAGGACGGGAAGCGGAAACCGCGCTGGATGGTGGTGAAAAACCGGATTTCTTTCACCGTGGAGGGATAGGCATCCATCAACTGGTTCCGGCATTTGCACAGCTTGTTGACCAGAAAGTACTCGTGGGTTTCAAGGTACTTGATACCTCCCCAGGCCAGGTTCGACGAACTCGAGCTGACGCCGCTGGCAAAATCCTCCCGGTCTATAAGGGCCACCTTGACCCCCCTGCACGCCAGGGAAGCAGCTGATACCGCGCCGTTGATGCCGCCCCCGACGATGAGAACATCGAATTCCTGCTCCGCGAGTTTCTCCAGGTTACTGCCGCGCAGGCTGATTGCCATATCTGGTTGACCTCCTGTTGTGATGCGTCACTCTACAAGTTCCAGTAGCGCTGGCAAAGATCGATAAAGCTGCGGGCTCCGGCACTCGGCTGACGTCCCGCGCGATAGTACAAACCCACCTGCTTGTGGATACGGCCGAAGGAGACGTCATCCATGATACGAAACTCCGCGCAGGTCGGGTGATCCCGCAACAGCTTGCGATCGACAAAAGCCACCCCCATGCCCTGTTCCACCATGTGAATCCGCAGGCGCAGGCTGCTGACCTCCCACACTGCGCTGAACTTATCGCGGAGGCGCTGGATGGAGGGACGCATATCCGGGCTGTCCAGCGCCGAGGTAATCAGCGGTGTCAGCTTCAGGGCGCTCTCGTCACCGCGGATCATCTCCCGGTACTGGGGATGCCGGGGGCTCACCACCAGGTGTCGCGAATCGCTGTACAGGGGTACGGCCTCAAAGGCCCCCATGTCTTTCTGGAATGGCCCGAAACCCAGTTCCACGTCACCCGACAGCACCGCGTAGATGATGTTGCGGGCGGGCATTTCGGCTATCTTAAGTAC
>JAACFI010000331.1 GCA_009937575.1 Haliea sp. | reverse complement strand
TCTCGGATAATCCGTAGCCCTCGTAAATATCACTGCCGGTGCGACGCTTCCACTCGCTGGCGATCTCCTCCACCAGGGCCGCGCCGCCGGCGATCACACCCTTGACGTGGCTGAAATCCACATTGTCGAACTCCGGATGCTGCATCAGGCCCACGAACAGGGTGTTTACGCCAGCCAGGGCGGTAAAGGGGTAGGCCTTCATGACCTCGATCATGCTGCCGATGTCGCGCGGGTCGGGAATCAGCACAGAGTGGCCACCCGCGCAGAAAGTCCCGACTATGTTCATGGTAAAGCCGTAAATGTGATACAGGGGCATCGGTGCTATCACGATATCAGGCTGCTGCGGGTCGAGTTCGACGATGGAGCCGGACTGGCGCGAACTGGCCAGTACGTTGCCGTGGGTAAGTATCGCCCCCTTGGCGACACCGGTAGTGCCGCCGGTGTACTGCAGCATGGCGATATCGTTGATTCGTGTACCGGCATCGGGCAGGGGCAGATCCGCCCCCAGGGCCAGGGCATCCGGCAGCGTGGCCAGGCCGGGCAAACTGCTCTCGGGGGCAGGCTGGGCCTCCATCAGGTCGAAAATATTGGTGACGACGACCCGTTCGATACCAGTTTCCGGCACCACCTGCTCGAGGGTCGGCAGCAGATCCGCCAGGCACACCAAAGCGCTGACACCGGCGTCCGTAAACTGGTGTAACAGCTCGCGCTGCGTATACAGGGGGTTGGTGTTCACCAGCACCAGGCCCGCCCTCAGGATGCCCCAGGCGGCAATGGGGTAATGGCACAGGTTAGGCAGCTGTACAGCCACCCGCTGACCAGGTTCCAGGCAGGCCGGGCCGAGCAGGTAGGCGGCAAAATCGCGACTCATCCTGTCGATATCGGCGAATGTAAGGGTCTGGCCGATGGCGGTAAACGCCGGCCGATCGGGAAACTGGGCGCAGGCCTCCTCGAACATGCCCACCAGGCTGACATGTCCCTCAGGATTGAGCTCATTGAGCACCGCCTGCTCGTAGGGAAACACCCTGACTTTGTTATCGGATTCGGACATGCTGGTATACCTGCTGTGGGCCTGGGAAACGGGACGCAAACCCTAGCATCGGCCCGGCAAAGGGCCCTGTCACCTGTGTGACAGGGCCGCCAGTGTTTTCAGGGTTATAGTTTCAGGCTGAGGAGCTATTTATAACTATCAGTTGACTTAACCCAGGGATCATCCATGAAAACTATCTCGATTCGCAAGACCCTGCTCGCAACAAGCCTCGCTGCCAGCGTCACTCTGCCCGCAGCAGCACAAAATGTCTTGGAAGAGGTGATTGTCGTCGCTCAGAAACGGGAGGAGAACCTGCAAGACACGGCGATCGCCATTACCGCCATCGGCGGCACAATGATGGACGAGCTAAATATCCGCAGCAGTTCCGATTACGAGGCTATTGTGCCCTCCCTGTCGGTCAGGGATAACCCCTCAAGACTGTTCATTCGCGGTGTCGGCCGGGTCACCAACAGCCTCGGCACCGAGCCGGGTGTCGCGGTCTACCTGGACCAGGTCTACACTGAAAATTTTACCGTGCTGAGCCGCGCCACCTCACTGACCACTGAGCGGATCGAAGTACTGCGAGGCCCCCAGGGCACACTGTTTGGCCGAAATGCGACCGGCGGCGCGCTCAACGTCACCTCACTGAAGCCAAACGATGAATTCGAACACCATGTGCGGGCCACCGCCGGTGACTACGGGCAATTTGACATGGGCGCCTCGTCTTCCGGGCCGATCACCAAGGATTTACGCTACCGGGTCCATGGCTACCAGCAAACCCGGGACGGCTACATCGACAATAACGGCGGCGATGACGTGTGGGACAAGGACCGATGGGGTTGGGGTGCCCAGCTGAGCTGGGATATTTCTGACAGCGTCAACCTGTGGCTGAGCTACGCCACGGACATCCGGGACAACGAGAGAAACCTGGGCATACTGGGTGGCGGCTACCTGATCACCCCCTACCTTCCCGACGTGCGCAGCCAGGACGGCTTCTTGCTGAGCGAGGCCTACCAGTGGGACAAAGAGAACCCCGCAGTGACGGACAGCTACGAGGTCGACTCCAATGACGTGGGGAAATCCAAGGATAACGACAACAACAAGTGGATCGCCCACCTGACCTGGGACCTGGAAAATGTGACCCTGAAATATATCGGCAGTTACTTCGACGGCAATTACACCAATACTAACGGTGACCTGGGCTACACCTCGAACCCCGACAACCAGGTGGTGGAATCGGTCGAGCAGGACAGCGAGGCCTACAGCCACGAGATCCAGTTCCTGTCCGAAACCGACGGGCCCCTGCAATGGGTGGGTGGCCTGTACTTCTACCACGACGAGAAAGAGCAGCCATTCACCATTCAAAGCCGCCTGGCAGAGTATCTCGATTTCGTCGTTCCCGGTGACGAGATTGCGAATTTTGACCCCTCTACTGCACGACCAAATCCCGGGCGCGTACAATACTTCCAAACAGGTGACCTGGAGCGGGACTCCTACGCGGCCTACTTCGATGCCAACTACACTTTCAATGAAACCTGGAAGCTGACCGCAGGCCTGCGTTATTCCTACGACGAGAAAGAAGGTTACGAGGAGCAATACGTCGTAGCCGACTTAAATGCGGTTGAGACGATAGCGCCCGGGACGGGGCTGTCGGATTACGATATCCTGAAGCCCTTCTGGGACGCAAGCGGTTTTCCCGCCAATTGCTGTGGCGGCGACTTTTCTGATGAAGTGAGCAGCCGCAAGCTCGATGACGACTGGGACAACATCTCAGGCCGGGTGGTGTTGGACTACATGTACAGCGACGACGCCATGGTGTACGCCAGCATCGCAAGCGGCTACAAGTCCGGCGGCTTTCGCCTGGGCGACCTCCAACCCAACCCTATTTTCGATGAAGAAGAGCTGATCGCTTACGAAATTGGCTACAAGGGCACCTTCAACGACACGCTGCAGGTGAACGCGGCAGCCTACTACTACGATTACACCGATATGCAGGTCCTGGTATCGCGCCTGACTGATGAGAACCTGCCCGTCTCGGAAGTCGTCAACGCCGACTCGGCCGAGGTCAAGGGCGTTGAGATAGAGACCATATGGCTGGCCACCGACAACCTCATGCTGATGGCCAACTACAGCTACATTGACGGTGAATATGACGACTTCTGCTGTGCCGTCGACACGATCGTTGCGCCGGAGTTGGGCGAACAGGATCTTTCGGGTAACCCTCTGACACAGGCACCTGAAAACAAGGTCTTCTTCAACGCCAGCTATTCCATTCGAACCAATAGCTGGGGCGAGTTTGTTCCCTCCGCCAGCTATTCCTGGGTCGACGAGCGCCAGTACGACGTATTCGATACCGACGCCACCCGGGCGGATGACTACTATCGTGTTGACGCCATGCTGACCTGGTACAGCCCCTCGGAAAACCTGCGGATCATTGCCAGTGGCAGAAACCTGACAGACGAGGAGACCTGGGTCACCCTAGAACGCCTGAACTCCTTCGGCGCAGTAACCGGCCAGGCCAACGAACCGCGCAACTGGTCTGTGGAAGTGCAATACGACTTCTGATATGGCCTTTCCTGTCAACTAGAACGAAGCAGTTTCTCGTAGAGTCACGAAGGGATGAAGGGTGTGAGCCAGGTTGTGCGCATAACACGGGATGAGAAAGACGACGCGAGGGCGACCTTTGCGACGATGGATCATTCTGATATCCGCGGGTTGGCTACCGCATTTCATCTCTTCTTCGCGGGGCTGCCTCGGTCTAGGGACGGGGATCATCTCATGGGATGCCCACATAAAAGTTTCGAGGATTCCCCTCGTCGTTCCCTCGCATCGTCTTGCCGATCCGGTGTTCAGCGGTATGGTGTGATTAGCGCATGGCGGCACCTCCCAGCTGGCTCAGCAATTGGTTGCGGTTCACTCTTCAGGCAGTTCGACGTGGCGCCCGATATCCCAGATAAAGCCGCACAGTTCGCGCGCAACGGCGACACAGGCTTTGTTCTGGTGAAGCTTGCGCCCCATCCGCAAATGCCGGTACCGCTGGCTCAGACGCAGCTGGGCCTTCCAGGCGATATCGCGGATAACCTCGGGTTGTCCTTGCTGTCGGATCTGAAGCTCCCGGCTGATATTCGCCTTGTGGCGATAGTTCCAGGCCGCTTCAACCAGGATGCGCCGGGCGTGCTTGTTACCGGTCTTGGTAATGGGCCCCTGGTTGCGGCTGGTACCACTGGAGTACTCGGGGGCACCAGGCCCAGATACGCCATCAGGGCAGCAGGTTTGGCGAAACGGGCCAGGTCGCCGATCTCCGCCACGAAGGTGGTTGCGGCGACGTCAAAGCTACGCATACACATGATGGCTTCCACGAGGGGGCGCATACGCCACTCCAGACACTGCACTCGCAGGGCCTCAGTCAGTCGTTCCAGGGCCTCATCGGCACTGGTCACCGCTTGCCGATACTCGTTGAAGGCGATGCCCTGGGCCGGATGATCGAGGCTCAGGGAGGCCAGGTGACGCTCATGGGCCTTGGTCCAGCGGGACTTACCGTTGTAGTTGCGCCCATGGCGCAGCAGCATCGCCTGCAACTGCAGTCGGGCTCGCAGCCGGGCCGACACGGCATCGGCTCGTGCACGCGCCAGGTCTCGAATCGCCTCATCCCGCGAGTCGGGCACCACGATACTGACGAGGTTGCCGCCCCGGGATTCCTTGGCCAGCAACAGGGCGTCGCGCCGGTCGGTTTTGATCCGTTTGTTGGCCGCGCTGCGGTTAATGTGCGAGGGCGCGATGACATCGCAGTCCCAACCCTGACCGCGCAGGTAACGCACCCAGCCGTAGCCGCTGGGGCCGGCCTCGTAGACGATATGCGCATGGGCCTTGTCGGCCACATGCATCAACGACTTAGTAAGAGAAGACGGCACCGTTGTCACGGTGCCCACGA
>JAACFI010000330.1 GCA_009937575.1 Haliea sp. | reverse complement strand
TTTGCTACCCCACTTTCCGTTGTGTGTCCGTCCAGTATTTTTCGCGCACCTTGCGGCGCAACACCTTACCCACCGCACTTACCGGGAGGTCCGTAACCACCTGCAGCGTCTTGGGCGTCTTATAACCACCCAATTCACCGCGCACATGCTCCTGCAATTCGTCGGGTTCAGCCGACTCACCTGGCTTCAACAGAACCTCCGCATGAATGGCCTCGCCCCACTCCTCGTGTGGAATTCCCACCACCGCCGACATCAGGACAGCCGGGTGGCTGTTGATTGCCGATTCCACCTCGTTGGCGTAAATATTGAACCCCCCGCTGATGATCATGTCTTTCTTGCGATCCACGATGTAGACAAAGCCGTTGTCATCCATGCGCCCGAGGTCACCGGACTTCCAGAACCCATCCTGGAATTCGCTGGCAGTCTGTTCGGGGTCGCCGAAATAGCCAAGGCTGATCGCCCTGGAACGCAGCCAGATTTCCCCCATCTCCCCCCTCGGTAGCGGATTGCCCTGTTCATCTGATATCTGGATTTCGACGCCCGGTGCAGCCCTGCCGGCGGAAGCCAGGCGTGAATCGTCATCGAAGTTGTCCACAAGGTGATCGGCCTTGCTCATGGACAGGGCGACGGCAGGGTGTTCTGTCGACCCGTACATCTGGATGAAGATGTTGCCGAAAGTCGCCTGCAGCTCGGCCAACTTGCTCGGGCTCATCGGTGCGGCACCGTAAAAGACAGTCTCCAGGGTCGCGAGCCTCTGGGGTGTTGATTCGTCCATCGCCAGCAGGCGGTACAAAAGTGTCGGCACCATCATTGCCATATCGATCTTTTCCCGGGCCACATTGTCGCACCAGGCCTCGAGATCCGGTGCGTTCATGGTGACCGTGCAGCCGCCCTTGAACAGGGTCGGCAGCACCAGCATGCCACTACCGTGGGTAATCGGTGCCAGATGCAGCAATCTGCTCTGGGGGCTCCACACCGGGTCCGGGGCGGCAAAAAAACTGTCCCGACACATCAGCCAATTATCGACGCTGTACATCGCACACTTGCCGCGTCCGGTGGTGCCGCCGGTAAAGCGCAGGATTACCAGATCCGAGCGGTCGTCGTGAACTACGTCAGGATTTTCGTCTGACACGCCCTCCAGCAGATCCCAGAAATAATGCACACCGGGATACGCCTTTTCCGGCCTGTCCATGCTGACAATAGTGATCTGCCGCGCATGCAGCGTGTCATAGTGGCTTTCCAGCAGATCAGCTTCCAGGAATACTACTTTTGCATCCACCGCATCCACCTGATAACTGTGGTCCTCCAGGCTGTCGCGGTAATTGGTGTAGCAGGCCGCAGCCTCGCCCTTCATGGCGGTGAAGAAATGCAGCAGGGAAGCGTTGTCGTTGTCGAGAATGTTGACCCAGTGATCACCCCGGCGCAGATCCAGCTTCTGTCGCATCATGTTGACGATCCGGTTGGTCAACAGGTGAAATTCAGTGAATGTATAGCGCCGGTCGCGCTCGATGTTCACCAGGGCTTCGCGCTCGCCGAAGGTGTCAGCCAGGCGCTCGCTGATGGTGCTGCAATTCATCTTCATCGTATTATTTCCCGGTTATCAAATGACTTCAGTCCAGTGTAGGCCCATCCGGACCTGCCCGCCTGTCCCCATCGTCAGATCTGTTGCCCTACCAGCCACAGACCCTGCGGCAGACCGCCTCGATAACATCTGGTCCCAATGGATAGAAAGCCGCGAGCGGATCGTGCGCGACCGCGGCGATGATATTCTCCAGGGCTGTTTGCGGGATACCGTGCCGACTGAAATCCTGGGGATGATCTATCTCCGTCATCAGGCGACGGATTGCCGCGGCCGCGTCCGATACAATCTGTTCGGGCGCAGTGGACTGTATGGAAAACGCTTGTTTCAGTCGCTCAGCGACGGGCAGGTAGAACTCAGGCATTTCTTCCATCACGGTGGGCAGGAATACCGCGTTGGCCTCCCCGTGATGGATGTGAAACAGGGCGCCGATTGCGTGGGAGAAGTTGTGCACAGGCGCCGCACCGAAGTCTGCCTGTACCGCATTACAGGCCATAGCGCTGGCATTGAGCATGGACTGGCGCGCTGCCAGGTCCTGGCCGTTTGCTACTGCACGCGGCAGGTTTTCCACTATCAGCCTGGCGCTGGCCGCAGCGTGGGCCAGGCCGAAATGATTGATTCGGGGGTGGGCGAGGCTCTCCACCGCGTGGGTGAGGGCATCCAGCCCGGTAGCCGCCGTCAACATGGGCGGCAGCCCGGTGGTCATATGTGCGTCAAGCACGGCGATATCGGCTTCGAGGAAGTGACTCAGAAACAGGTGCTTGATACCCAGATGCTTGTTGTATATCACGGCGCCGAAGGTCAATTCTGCGCCAGTACCGGCAGTGGTGGGAACAGCGATATGTGGTACGCCCATATGCTGCACCTCGGGCCAGTTCATGATCCTGACCGGGGATTTCAGCAGCTCGCTGACACTGCCGACCTTCTGGTGGAGTGCCATCTTGATCATTTTTACGCTGTCCAACACGCTGCCACCGCCCAGTGCCAGCAATCCATCGGCCCCGGTTTCCCGGGCCAGCCTCAGGGCCTCGTCGATACAGCTTGATTCTGCATCCGGTGCCGTGTCCGTGAATACACCGACCAGTTTCGGACCGCCCGGTGTGCTCCTGTCATCAAACAGAGCGGCAATCCTGTCGACGATACCGACTGCCTCCAGTCCCTTGTCGCTGACCAGCAGCACACGCCTGGCACCCAGGCCTTCAAAAAGTCCCGGCAGGCGCACCACGGTGCCCGGCCCAGCGTGTACCATGGTCCGCTGCCAATACTGAAATGCTCCTGTGCTCGACATCACTCAGGCCTCCCGATGTACCAGTCCGAAAAGCGCCTTGGCACAAGGATCGGTCTCGAAACTGGTCATGTAGTTTTTCGTCTCCAGATAGGATTCCATGGAGGCGATGTTGATTTCGCGCCCGTAGCCGCTGTGTTTGGTACCACCAAAAGACATATCGCCGGTGACGGCATGCCAGTCGTTGATCCACACGGTGCCGGCCTCGAGCCTGTGAGCCAGGCTCTGTGCGGCAATGGGATCGCCCGTCCAGATTCCCGCAGACAGGCCGTAGCAACTGTCGTTGGCCATGGCGATCGCCTGTTCAATGTCCGAGTAACGGATTACCGACAGCAACGGACCAAAAATTTCTTCCTGATAGATTCGCATGTCCGGGGTGACGTCAGTAAATATGGTGGGTTCCACAAACAGTCCCTCCTCAAACCCGGGCACTGTCATGGGCCCACCGCCGCAGGCCAGGGTAGCCCCCTCGGCAACGCCCAGGTCCATGTAACCCAGCACCCGCTCGTAATGTGCCCTGTAGGCCAGGGGCCCGAGCGTGGTCGCCGGGTCAAACGGGCTACCTCCCCTGAGCGCGCCAGCCAGCGCTACCATTCGCTCAACCACCGCATCGTGAATGGCATCGTGCAGGAACAGGCGGGTTCCAGACACGCAGATCTGCCCCGAACCGAGCAGGAAGGCCATCGTCGCACCCCTGGCGGTAAGTTCAACCGGTGCATCGGGCAGCGCAATACCCGGGCCCTTTCCGCCTAATTCGAGAGTTACCCGTTTCATGGTCTCCGCCGCCATTTTCTGGATTTCCCGTCCAGTGCGGGTGGAGCCGGTAAAGGAGATCTTCGCCACATCAGGATGTGATGCCAGCGCTGCTCCCGCCTGCTGGCCATGGCCGGTCACGACGTTGATGACGCCTGGCGGAACTACCTGCTGTAACAGTTCCACCGCACGCACCACCGCCAGTGAGGCGGTTTCCGCCGGTTTGATTACCACGGTATTACCCGCCGCTATCGCCGGCAGCAATTTGACGAAGGCCAGAAAAAGAGGACCGTTCCAGGCAGGAATCAGGCCGCACACCCCCAGTGGCTGCTTGACGATTTTTACGTCATGCGCCTCCGGCAGGGTACGGACCGGCGGATATTCGACAAAGGCGTATTCCTCCAGATTCTCCGCAAAGGTCTGGAAAAACTGCATCACACCCGGGATATCAAAGGCCATCAGGCGCGCCGTTGACAGACCGGTGCAACGGGCCTCCAGCGCCACCAGTTCTTCCAGATGTGCACCCAGCAGGAGACCCATGTGGGAGATAATCTCCGCCCGTTCACGGGTGGAAGTCTGTTTCCAGGTGGCAAAGGCCCGCTTTGCAGCGCCGACGGCGAGATCCACATCTGTGGCGTCACCGGCGGCCCCACGGCCGGTCAGTTTACCAGTGGCAGGGTCAATCATGTCGATATACTCGCCGGCTGCCGGGGTAACCTGTTCACCGTCGATTATGTGTGTCTGCACCGGAAGACTCATGCTGACTGCTCCATGGATTAAGGATCCGTATCGTTCATGGAGTGTAGCGTTCTGGTCCAGGCAGGACTTGGCGCTATCGACATATCAATCGACCGAACGGACAAAATCGCCGTCGCTGAGCTCGATACAATACCCGAGGTATTCACATTGCATCCGCAGTTACCCGGCGCGTAGAATCATCAATCCGGAAAGCGGGAATAGAGACCCGACGGCCACCAGAAGACGCTCATGAGCACAACAGCAGACCAGCGCTCTCCCACCACCATAGGCAGTTACGGCCTGGCTATCCAGAATGCACTGGAAGCCAACGGCTATGATGCCGCCGGAATCTTCGCGGCGGCCGGCATCGACCACATTCCGTCAAACGACCCGCTGGAGCGATTGACCACTGCCGAAGTGGCGGCTCTGTTCCGCCAATGCGTGGACATCACCGGCAATCCCGCAGTGGGCCTCACCTCGGTTATTCGCTGCTGTCCAGTTCTACACTGCGGGATTGCTGCGAGCGGCTGGTCAATTACTTTCGACTGGTCAGCGAGCAGGGGGAATGCCACGTCGTCGAGGACGAGCATCGCTTCTGTATCGTGACCCGTGCACTGACGGATGGCGTGGCCTTTGAGACCATAGACGCCTGGCATGCATTTCTCGTGCGCCTGTTTCGCCTCCTGCATCGACCGGATTTCGCCCCGCTGTCGGTCAAGCTCGCCAGACCCTGTCCCGCCGGTTACGAAGATCAGTACCGAAAGAGTTTTCACACGGAGGTCGAGTTCGATGCCGAGGAGTGTGAAATATGCCTCGACCCGGGCTGTATCGACGAGGCGTTGATCGGGGGCAACCGCGAACTGGCCCACCAGAACGACCGTATTATCGAGGAATACCTGGCGGCGCTGGATAAGGCCGATATCGTCACCCGGGTCAAACAGATCATTATCCAGACCCTGTCCTCGGGCGATTGCAGCAAACAGCGTGTGGCGAATGAGATGGCGATGAGCCCCAGTGCATTGCAGCAAAAACTTGCACAGCGGGAGACCACATTCCAGGATCTTCTCAACCAGGTGCGGCAATCCCTGGCGCTGGCCTACATGGAACAGCCCCGCGTCAGTATCACCGAGATGAGTTTCATGCTGGGCTTTGCCGATACCAGCAGTTTCACACGCGCATTCCGTCGCTGGACGGGAAAATCTCCGCGGGAATTCCGGCGAGACATGGGTATCGATAATTAGTCCGACCCAGACTTTCGTTACCCACGATTGACCGCAGGGCCAAGGGTTTTGCCCGCTGGGACAATTGCTTTTTGTCATTTTTCTCACCTGGACAATAGCTCTGTGTGTTCGGACAAGTGCTAGCCGTGGGAAAGATCTAGCATCCGCTCCCCTGATCATAACCATAAGCTTACAGGAGAGCTCCTATGAATAATCGATTCAAATTAAAGTCACTTGCCCTGGCGGTTGCGGCCACCCAGTTGGGATTGCTTGAAGTTGCACCCGTCAGTGCGCAGCATATGCTGGAAGAAGTAATGGTCACCGCCCGAAAGCGGACCGAGTCGCTGATGGAAGCGCCACTGTCTGTGACCGCGGTTTCGGGCGGCAACATGGACAACCAGGGCATTACCAATCTTGCCCAACTGGCCAGTCAGGTCCCTGGACTGAATCTTGGCGTCACCGCCCAGACAACCAGCATTTATATCCGCGGCGTGGGTTCCGGCATCAACAAAGGCTTCGAGCAATCCGCGGGGATGTACGTGGATGGTATCTACCAGGCACGCAGCAGGCAGTTTTCCCTGTCTATGGTAGATGTGCAACAGGTAGAAGTCCTTCGCGGCCCACAGAGTATCCTGTTCGGCAAGAATACCATCGCCGGTGCGATCAAGATGGAATCGGCAAGCCCTCTACCGGGGGACGGCTTCAACGGTTCACTGGCCCTGGACTTTGAACCCGACCAGGAAACTACTCGCGGTACAGCAGTGTTTTCCGGCGATCTTACCGACAGTCTCGCCGGCCGAATCGCCATGCGTTACCAGGAATCCGATGGCTGGGTGGATAATAACCTGCGCAATGCCGATGAAAAGAATATCGAGGACAAGATGGCCCGGGGCACCCTGGTCTGGTTACCCACCGAGAACCTGCAACTCACGGGCAAACTCGCCTATATCGACATGGAGGGCGACGGCAACGCAACGGTCAATGCCGTGGTCGACCCAAGTCTGCTTGCGACCTTCGGCCAGCCGGGCAATTCTCTTGGCATCACCCAGGTGATGGGCTCGATCGCCGCCTTACAGGTACCCGGATACCAGGAGTCAAGCGGCAGCAAGGAATTCGATTCCTGGGTGGGTAACGAGACATTCTTTCCCGGCGGCACCGACGAGGACAGCCTGGAATATACCCAGGCCTCACTCAAGGTGGAGTGGGATGTCGGCGATTACTCGGTAACAGCCCTGAGCGGCTACACGGATTTTGACGAGGAGCGCAACCAGGACGTGGATTTCCACGGCGGCAACGTGGCCGGCAACTTGGAACGTGAGAACCTGGAAATGTTCAGCCAGGAACTGCGGATCGCCAGTAATTTCGACGGCCCGCTCAATTTCATGGCCGGGCTCTACTACGAGGAGCAGGACG
>JAACFI010000329.1 GCA_009937575.1 Haliea sp. | reverse complement strand
TGTCCCGGCGCACTGCCGGCGTGTTCGCCGCCCCGGGGGCGGACGTACGCATTATGACCCTGCCGGTAACGGCCGGGGAGAAAAAACATATTGGCAAGTCCCTGCCGTTCATGCTCGAGGAGCAGGTAGCGGACGACATCGAGTCCCTGCATTTCGCAGCCGCGCCCCTGGATGCCGAGACCTTTGCGGTGGCCATCGCGGCGGGGGAGAAAATGGTGCAGTGGCAGGAGGCGCTGGCGGCATACCCCGGCGTTAACCGCTGGCTGCCGGAACCACTGCTACTGCCTTGGCAGGCAGACGAATGGTGTCTGGTGCTGGAAGCTGACCAGGCGGTGGTGCGCACTGGCGCCTGCGAGGGATTTACCGTGGAGTTGGCCATGGTGCCGGTCATGCTGGAAGCAGTACTGGCCAGGTCGCAGCGGCCCCGGGCAGTGATTGTTTACGGCGGCGACCAGCAGGCAGACACCGCTCGAGTGCCAGAGGCACTGCGCGAACTGGTACAGTGGCGCAGAGGGGGATTCCGTGCCGCCCTGATGGTTGCCGATGACGGCGCCGCGCCGGTAAACCTGTTGCAGGGACACTATGCGCCACGCCTGCCACTGGATCGTTGGTGGCGCCAGTGGCGAGCGGTTGCTGCCTTGTTCGCAGCGGCTTTTGTCTTGCAACTGGTGGCCACCTACGCTGATTACCGCAGCCTGAAGCAGGAGAACCTGGCACTGCGCAGCGCCGTGGAACAGAGTTACCGCCGCGCCTATCCCCGGGGTGCCGTGGTCGATGCGGAAAAGCAATTGCGGCGGCAACTCGACGCCATGCGAGGGTCGGCCCATACCAGTGGTTTTGTCAGCCTGATGGACAGGGTCGGTGCGGTAATCGCCGAGCATCAGGGCACAACCATCGCCAGTATCAACTACAACGACAAGGCTGAAGAAATGCGCATGAATATCATTGCCGCGGATTTCGAGGCGGTTGAACAGGTGCGTGCCCAGATCAATCAGGCGGGACTGGAGGCCGTGATGGAAAGCAGCAGTGCCCAGGGCGACCGGGTTCGGGCCCGCCTGCGGGTGGGGGAACGCTCGTGAAGAGCTGGTTTTCGCAGTTCAACCAGCGCGAGCAACTGAGCCTGCTGTTGCTCGCCTGCGCCCTGTCCCTCTATGTGCTCTATATGCTGGTGTGGTCACCCCTGGCCAGTAGACGGGACCAGATGGCACAGCAGAACCAGGGCGTGGCGGCCAGCCTGCAGCGCGTCGACGCGATGGTGTCCGAGGTGATGCAGTTGCGAGACAGCGGCGGCAGCCGCGGTGGCAACCGGCGCAATCTCACTTCCCTGATCAACCAGTCCACCGGGCGCCTGCAATTACAGGTCACCCGCCTGCAGCCCAACAGCCGCGGTGAAATCCAGGTGCGACTGGAGGCTGCGGCATTCGATGACCTGCTGATGTGGCTGCACGAAATGGAGTACACCGAGGCTCTGCTGGTAAGAGAGGTCTCGGTCACACAGGCGGGGTCCGCCGGACGGGTCAACGCCACTGTCCGCATTGCACAGGCTGGCTGATGTCGAGGTCGCTGCTCGGGTTGGGCGTGACCCTGTTAGTGTTCATCAGCCTGGCGGCTACCGCCCCCGCGCGCCTGCTCACATCACTGCTGCCCTCCGACCGTATCCTGGCGCAGGGTTTCAGTGGGACCCTGTGGCGGGGCAGCGTCAGTCGTGTCCTGGTGCAGGCCGGGCCCGGTTACCTGCACCTGGGGACAGTGGACTGGACCCTGCATCCACTGTCCCTGCTGCTGTTGTCGCCACGCCTGAGTGTAGAGAGTCGCTGGGGCAGGCAGTTGCTCGCCGGCGATGTGCTGCTGCACGGAACGCGGGATGTCGAGCTGCGCGACTTCAGTGCCAGCCTGGCCGCCAGCCTGGTACGCCAGTATGCACCAGTGGGGTTGACGGGCACTTTTTCAGGCCAGTTCAGGCAATTACGGCTTCGCGATGGGCTGCCGCAGGCTGTGGACGGACGCCTGGTGTGGCAGGAGGCTGGTTGGCAGTCACCGGTTGGCCCAAGGCCACTGGGCAGCTATGCTGTGGACCTGCAGCAGCTCCCCGGGGAACTGCTCACAGGAGAGGTTCACACCCTGTCCGGGCCGGTGCAGGCCAGCGGAAGCGCACAACTGGAGGGCAGGTTGTATCGGGTCGATATCCTGGTAGGCACTGACGGGGCCATGGAGCCGCAGTTGCAGCAGGCGCTTTCACTGGTCGCATCTCCGGAAGGCGATACTTTCAGGCTGGCCTTGAACGGGGAGTTCCAGTGACTGGTTTAGCAGGCGCGACCAGCTCGAGCCTGAGAATCGCAATAATCGCGTATAATTTTTCTCGTCGAGTTTCAGCTGCAACCGGGTTTTGGGGAAAAAGGAAAAGCCATGAGTGATTACAAGAAATATGAGTGCGTCATCTGCGGCTTCATCTACGATGAGGCCGAGGGTCTGCCGGATGATGGCATCCCCCCGGGGACACGCTGGGAAGACCTGCCCGAGGACTGGGAGTGCCCGGATTGCGGTATATCCAAGGCGGATTTCGATCTGTACGAGGAATAGCAGGTCGCGACTCGAAAAAACCCGCTGCGGCGGGTTTTTTTCTGGCTTCGGGAACGCCCGGACCGGAGCATTCGGTGGTATGTTAGACCTACTGTGCGCACACCGGAGGTCGTGGCGATGAAAAATCCCTTTTCTCTTGGAAGCCTGTTGATCCTCTCCCTGCTGACGGGCATTGCCACGATGGCCCAATCTCCCGAGATACAGCCCATGCAGGGCGTGCCGCCGTCGGTGGAATCCCAGGTCACCAAGAAAAACTACCGTGACTTTCCCATGAGCCGCTGGGCCTTTCGCAACGCCGGGGCACCTCTTAACGTGGTGATGATTCCCCGGCAGGGAGAGATCAAACCCCTGCCCGGGCCCCTGCGTCCGGAGATCGGCGAGCGGCAGTTTACCGACCTGCACGGGCGCACACTGGGTTTTGATGCGCTATTCGAGGCCAATTTCGCCGACGGCGTGGCGATAGTGCAGGGCAGCCGCCTGCTGCATGAGCGTTATTTTCATGAATTCGATCCGCACGCCCAGCACACCTGGTTCTCCATGACCAAGTCCCTGGCCAGCGCGGCATTCGGGGTGCTGGTCGAACAGGGCAAGGTCGACTTGCAGGCGTCGCCGGCAAAATATGTTCCCGAACTGAAAGGCAGTGGCTTTGAGCGGACAACCATCCAGCAGGTGCTGGATCACGCCACTGCCATTGACTTCAAGGAGAACTACACCGACTTCAACTCCGACTTTTTCCGTTACTATGCTCCTGCGTTGAATATGGCTTGGCTCCCCGGGGCCGCTGACGTGCAACCCGGGGAAGTGGAGATTTACGGGACGCATGACTTCCTCGCCAGGTTCGTCAAGCCAGCCCCAGCCCTGCAGCCCGGTGAGGCATTTGATTACAACTCCGCCAATGCGGATGTGCTCGGCTGGTTGATCGCACGGATTTCAGGCGAGCCGTTCCAGGACTTTGTCCAGCGTATCATCTGGTCCCGCCTTGGTACTGAGCACGATGCCTACATCTTAGTCGACCGGGCCTTCATGCCGGTGGTCACAGGCGGTATGAATACCACCCTGCGGGACGCGGCTCGCTTCGGCATGATGGTGCGGGACCGCGGTGTGTTCAACGGCGAGCAGGTCATCCCCGGGGCGTGGGTGGATGCCATCCTGGAGATCGATGACAGCCTTCGCGACAATATGGCTGCCAATCCCAAGTACAGTGACGACCCCTGGCTGGCCTACCACAACATGTGGTGGGTGCTGGACGACGCCGCCGGGGAATTCTGTGCGGTGGGAATTCACGGCCAGGTGATTTACATCAACCGCAGCTCGGACACGGTGATGGCCTGGTTCTCCAGCCAGCCGACTGCATCTGCTGCGCGTAACCCTGACTTCCATTCCAAGCTGAAGGCCGCCCGTGAACTGGCCGCCTCGCTGAAACGCTAGCATTGCTTCGGTGCGTATGAGGTAGCCCCTGTTTTGAGTGACGCTACAGATACCATAGGAGATCGGCTGGCGGCAGTGCGCGCGCTGATGCAGGAGGCGGACTACGACGCGTTGATCGTGCCGCGGGCGGACGAATCCCTGGGAGAATACCTGCCGGAGCACAATGAGCGACTGCGCTGGGTGTCCGGCTTCACCGGTTCTGCCGGCGCCGCGGTGATTCTGCGCGATCGTGCGGCTATCTTTGTCGATGGGCGATATACGGTGCAGGTGCGTGGCCAGGTTGACGGGGACCTGTACGCTTACTGTGACCTGCAGGCCCAACCTCCGGCGGGCTGGCTGGCAGGGGAGCTGCCTGCCGGGGCGCGGGTAGCTTGTGACCCGCGCCTGCACAGCCTGCGCTGGCTGCGGGAAACCCGCAGTCAACTTGCCGAGGCGGACATTGTCCTGCTGGAGGTAGATGACAACCTGGTCGACCGCTGCTGGCGCGATCGCCCGGCGGCCCGGGTTCGTCCCGCCCTGTTGCTGGCAGAGGAGTTCACCGGGGAATCCAGTCGCGACAAGCGCAAGCGAATCGGCGCCCTGGTGGTCGCACGTGGCTGCGATGCGGCACTGGTTTTCGCGCCCGACTCGGTGAGCTGGTTGTTGAATATACGCGGTCGGGACATCCCCCGGTTGCCGGTCGTGCAGGGCTTTGCCCTGCTCGGGACGGATGGCGGCCTGTTCCTGTGTGTCGATCCGGGGCGTATCCCCGCGGATTTTGCCGGCCACGTGGGGGAGGGGGTGGAACTGGTACCGGCATCGCGGGGAGCGGACCTGCTGGCGTCTTTTGATGGGAAACGGGTGCTGGCGGACCCGGAAACCGCCAATGCCTGGACACAGCTGAAACTGGAACAGGGGGGAGCGACCCTGGTCGCGGGGGAAGACCCGGTGCTGGTGCCCAAGGCCTGTAAAAACCCGGTGGAACTCGCCGG
>JAACFI010000328.1 GCA_009937575.1 Haliea sp. | reverse complement strand
CGCGAGCAGGGATGCTGGCTGGCAGCAAAGGGCAAGGATCAAAGTACCAGGTATGAGTTGAGACTTCACAATATTTTGCTCCTTCATAAATAGGGGTAAATAGGGGACAGACCACAATTATTAGTAGCGGTCCGTGTCTGTCCTGATAGGCGCGCGTGGAAATTGTGGTCTGTCCCCAGTTTACGGAATGATCCAGATCGGTGACGACCAGGATCGCTCCTGAATTGTTCGGGGCAGGTCGTCTCGTGGTTCTATACCGGCGCGCAGCGCATCCCACGTCGACCAGCGACAGGTGGGGTTTTCGAGCACGCGGACATAGTAAAACGCGCGTTGCTGGGCATTGAACCCGGGATCGCGCCACAAAGTCTTGAGTTCCGCTGCGCCAACGTCACTGGAAAAGGCACAGGTTCCGGCATCCACCCGGGCGCCGTTGTCCGGGCAACGATGGGTCTGTGGGTTTACTGCCAGACCGTCAGAACACGCCACATCGAAAACCTCCTCGTGGGTCTCGCCGTCTTCCAACCACCCCTTGATGATTTGCAGGCGCTGCAGCGGTGCGGAATGCATATCCTTCACCGCCCAGACAAGAAAGGCCGGGGCGCCCTCCGTCCCAATGAGGTCGCCGCCCATGGACATCCCGTTCGCATAGGCTCGGGATATGCCGTCGGCTGTTTCCAGCATATCTGCGGTCAAACCCGCCCCGGCAAAGAAGCGCAGCGATATACGCGGGCCTGAGGTGGCAAAAGTCTCCTGGCGCCTGAGTGCGTCATAGATAGCCTCCCGGGTATTTTCCTCGGCCCAGACACCCACCAAACCCGATGCCCCCCAGGTTGGAAACTTACCACTGTTGTACTCACGGCCCTCGGCATCCTCATAAATCGTGCTGCTCACGCTCTCGACCCTGGTGCCAGACTCGATAGTGTCTGTCTTGCCAAGGGGAACCGAACCGCGCAGGACCGGCGTGGAGTCCATCAGGCCAACTTTGGAAAAGAAATTGGTTTCATCATAGGATCCCGCTCCCGTGTGCGTATCGGAAGAGCCGATGAAGCCATATTTGAACGGGTTACCCAGGCCCTGGGCTTCCAGGGTAAGGCCATTTTTCAGAGCCTCACGCACATAACTGCCTTCCGCCTTTGACGGCAGAAGCTTCGCGGTACCACCACTGAATGGTGAGATTTCAAAGTCTGCCCACTCATCCCTTGTAGAGAGCAGAGGATGGGTCTCCGAGGTGCCCTTGGCCTGGGTAATCTCAACCAGCGGCTCGTTGCGGCTACGCTTAGCGCTGTACTCGGCGTCCATGGGGTCACCGGCCCAGGTGGCCAATTCAAACATCTGGCCATTGGACTGGTTGGAATTGTGAGGGATGGCCAGAATCTCTGTGCCCTCCTCGCGGCGTTCATCCATCCATGTCCAAAGGTCCTCCGGGTTTCGGGACGTCAACACACTAAAGGGAAGATCAGGGATATTCTCCGTGCTTCGAAAAATTACGTTCCTGTGCAGGCTGCCCGGGCTCTTTGAGGTAGTGAATTCATAGGCTGCGAAGGTGGTGAATGCGCCCGGCTGGTAGTGTTGGTCGGCGGCTTTCACCTCATCTTCCCATGCGGTACGAATCACACCGTGCACCGCGCCTTGCGGAAGGTCTCCGGATGCCAGTGCCGCCCTGAGCTTGTGCAGAAACGGCCGAAAAGCTTGAATCCGCGCCGGTATGCTCTCCAACCCCATGTTCTCGGGCGCATTGAGATTGTGAATTTGCTTCATCACCGGATACTTAGAGAGTTCAGTTGCAGTATTGGCGGCTTCCCTGGTGAGGCCAAGCAGACTTGCGTGGTCGGTCACCGCGTAGAAATCGAGCGGCCGATCAAGCTGCATATCAAATCCGGCGGGGTGTTTAATCGCCTCTCCTTTAGCGAAGCGATAGGCATCATAAGGCGTCGCCAGGGTGCCGAAGGCGAAGGCATCGCTGGAATAAGCGGTGTGCACGTGGAGATCGCCGAAATAGGCTTTGCGATCCGGGTTGGAACTATGAGAAGTGGCCATTGCCCCGCTGGCCTCGTTACCGATGCTCACAGCATCACCGGGTACCTTATCGCTGACCTGTTTGTCACTGGCCACAACCACCGCCGCCGTTTCTCCGGCCGACGATTGTCTTGCCGCTTGCTCGCTTTCACCGGAACACGCCGCCAGGCTGGATGCCAGAAGCAGTGCCGCTGACATCGTGACAATCGTTTTTATCGCCCTGGTCGTCTCGTTTCTTCCTATTATTCTCGCCATTATCAGGTCATCCTCTATTTTTTTGAAATCGGCTAATCGGGGACAGACCACAATTATCCGTAACGAACTGAATCGATCCTGATACCCATGTGCGCTCATGTGCGAAAATTGTGGTCTGTCCCCGATTTACCCTCATGTGTGATTGTGTGGTCTGTCCCCGATTTAATTGATGTCCGAAGGAGCGATCAGCATAGCCTTGCTGGCATGCACCTGGTCAAACAGGGAGAAGAATGCCTTAACCTGCTTTTTGTCGCTGGTCATCACACCCTCGCGATCCAGCAACTGGGACAGGGTGATATCACCCACATAGTAGCTGGCCCAGGCATCCAGCGGCATGCTGATGCTCATGTCTGATTTTCGATGATACTGGCTGACGTCGGGGACGAATTCAGCCACACCGCCACGAACGTGCAGGGCCATGGTGGGGGCATCAGCATCGCTTATCGTAATGGATAACTGCTGTTCACTGCCCAGGCTCGCCCGGGGATCCAGGCGCACCCGATACTGTTTGACATAGGTATCCGGGGGCGAACCGAGTACCGATGAAGTATCACCGAGCCAGGCCACGGGAACCTGGATTTTGCCTTCCAGCGCCAGCGCCCGCGTCAGGTAGAAGGAGCGTGGAATCCTCGCCATGCTGTTGTAGGCCATTTGCCGCAGGGCATCAGCCAGTAGTTGCCGGGCCTCCTGATCACTGGGCGCCACCCTGACCAGGTACCCGCCCAATTCAGCCGCCCAGGCCAACTCACCCTTACCAATGGATTGAGCCACATCCTCTTTGACAGCTTCCACACCGCCAAAGCCTGCAACGATTTTTTCGGCCTGTTGCTGCGGCGCGATGCGGTTGAGTGTTGTCACGTCCCGACCGAACCAGCCCAGGGCATGGTTGTGGATATACGGCGGGTAGTAGGACAACTCGCCATAGGTCAGCTGGTTATTGGGGAAAGCTGCCAGGTCGGTGGGAAGTTGTACCCAGTAACGTAATTCTTCCGGGGTTTTGCCGTGCAGGATGCCGCGGATAGTCTGGTCGTACAGGTACGCAATGGCATCGCTATAGCGCCCCAGGGTTTCCTGCACCTTCTCCTTGCCGATGACCGGAACGGCATGGGTGTTGAGCAGGTACGCCGGCTCCAGGTCTCGAATGAGGCGCAGGGCTTCGATCCACACGGTAGGGTCGCGGTATTCCGAACCGCGCAGGGTGTAGATATTGGGGAAATTTCCCCATAGATGGTTGTTCAGTACCATCTCCTTTTCCGGCAGATGGACAATCACGGTATCGTTGGTATCGGCAGCGTAGTCGGTATAGAAAACCATCTCTACACCATCCACCGTCAGCTTCTGGCCGTTACTGACCGGGGTGTTCACGGGTACGAAGCCCTTCTCGTGGAAGGTTACCGGGGATGGACCTCCGGCATCCGGCCCCTGTTTGGGCAGCAATACCGAGAATTGTTCGGCACCCCGGGCCATTAATATTGGCGTCAACTCCGGGATGGCAGCACCCAGTCCGCTGCTTTCTAGAACGTTGCCATTCAGGTCTGGGTGGCCGATGACCTTTACATCCTTTCCCGCGGCAACCATCGGTTTAGCGCCCCAGGAATAATGGGCATGGCTGTAGATGATGGCGGAGACCGGCTTGTCGCTGACCTGACTGGCGAAATCCAGTATCCCCTGCCCCTCGACAATGTCGTCGCCAGTGTCAAAGATGATCAACCCGGTATCGCCTTCAATAATTGTCGGGTAGACGAAATAGTGTCCGGCGAGCGTCCATACACCTTCCGCCACCTCAATGATCCTGGGCTCGACTGCCTTGGTGAGCGCATAGTTTTTGGGGAACTCACTGTTGACCATGCCGCCATTTTTCATGGTGGTATGGGAAACCGGCTCGCCGTTGTAGACGCCCTGGGGATAGGAAAAATCGCCTGCCTGGGCCGGTCCACTGAGGCCGCAGATCAGACTGAATGCGATGGCGCTGTCTTTGAGGTATCGAACTACGGGTTTCATGACGACTATCTCCCGGTTGGGTCTGTCAGGGTGCGTACCAGATGGGCGATGACCAGGCGCGCTCGCGGATGGTCGCCGGGGTACCTGCGGGTATTTCCTCGCCGATGGCCAGTGCATCGTAAGTGCTCCAGCGGCAGCTAGGGTTTTCGAGCACGCGCACGTAGTAGATAGCGGCCTGGTCGGCCTTGAAATCGGGGTCACGCCAGGTGAGCTTGATTTCGTCGTCTCCCTTGTCTGTACTCACGGCACAGGTGCTGATATCAACCCTTGCGCCGTTATCGGGGCAGCGCCCGGTGCCGGGGTCGGGAGACAGACCGTCGGAACAGGCGATATCGACCACCTGTTCCCGGCTCTCTCCGTCTTCCAGCCAGGCCTTGACCATTTGAACACGCTGCAGCCTGTTGGCATTGGCGTCTCTTACAGCCCACACCATAAATTCCGGGGTTTTACCGTGTTCTGGGTTGGGCAGGATGCCACCCATGGGTACACCGTCGGCATAGGCCTTTTTCAGCAGGGCCGGGTCATCGAGTAAGCCCCGTTCAAAGCCCCAACTGGCGAAAAATCGCAGTTTGATGCGGGTGCCGCTGGTGGCATAGGTTTCCCGGCGTTGCATGGCCTCAAATATCGCATCGCGGGTGTTTTCTCTAGCCCACACCGCGGCCAGGCCACCGGGGTTGTTACGTACCGATGATGGGTCTCTTTGCGCCTGCGTAAAACGCTT
>JAACFI010000053.1 GCA_009937575.1 Haliea sp. | reverse complement strand
GAGTGCGGAGCAGATTCGCTTTATCCTGGCGGAACTGCGCCGCACCTTCCTGGCTCACCCCGAACTCCTGCAGGACACCGTGAGCATTCGCTTCGAGAACATCGTGGAGGGCAACGCCCTGCTGCGCCTGGACGCAGGTGTCGAGACCACGGACTTCCAGGAATTCCTGGCCGTAGCCGAGGATCTCAACCTGCGAATAGTGGAAGTGGTGCAGGAGGCGGGAGGCCGCTTTACCGGCCCGGAACAACAGGTGCAACTCGGCGAGGCGGCGCCCGGGGACCCGGACCGTGTCGCCAACATCGAGGCGACACTCAGGGAGTGGCGGGAGCAGGACCGGCTGCCCTTCCCCGACTACAGTGAGCAGGATATCGCGGAGCTCCGGGGAACACTGGATTATCCGCCGAAGGGTTCGCCGGGCTGATGACCCGCTCTTCATCCCGCGGCCTGCCTTCCCTGCTACCGGTACTGGGTTACCTCAGGCCCTATAAAATCCGAGTGGCGGGCGCCAGCCTGGCTCTGCTGTTCACTGCCGCGGCCACCCTGTCCATGGGCAGGGGACTGCAGGTCCTCATCGATCGCGGTTTCGGCGGCGGCACCAGCGAGGACCTGAGGGCTGCCATCGCGCTGCTCATTGCCATCGCCGCCGCCATTGCGGTGGGCACTTTCGTGCGCTTCTACCTGGTGTCCTGGCTGGGCGAACGGGTGAGCGCCGATATCCGCAAGGCCGTTTTCGACAATATCGTGCACCTGCACCCGGGCTTCTTCGAGACCAACCGCAGCGGCGAGATCATGTCGCGACTGACCACGGATACCACGCTGTTGCAGACCATCATCGGCTCCTCATTCAGTATGGCGCTGCGCAGCAGCCTGACCCTTACCGGAGCGCTGGTAATGATGTTTGTCACCAACCTCAAACTCAGCCTGATCATCGCCGTGGGGGTGCCCCTGGTACTGCTGCCTATCCTGGTGTTCGGGCGCCGGGTGCGGCGCCTGTCCAACCAGAGCCAGGACAGTATCGCCAGCGTGGGCAGCTATGCCGGCGAGATCATCCAGCACATTCGCGTGGTGCAGAGCTATACCCGGGAGCCCTTTGAAATTGAGGCATTCGACCGGGAAGTGGAACGTGCCTTCGCCATCGCACGCCGCCGCATCTGGCAGCGTTCCCTGCTGATCTGCGGTGCGATCATGCTGCTGTTCGCGGGTATGGCGGGCATGATGTGGGAGGGGGGACAGGATGTACTGACCGGACGCATGAGCGGTGGCGAGCTGGGAGCCTTCGTGTTCTACGCCATCATGGTGGGTATGGGCGTGGCCACAATCTCCGAAGTCTGGGGGGAATTACAGCGTGCGGCGGGAGCCGCCGAGCGCCTGGTGGAACTGATCGACACCCGCAGCCTGATCGAGGATCCCGGGGACCGGCCACTGGTGAACGAAAGCAACCGCGCGGAACTGCGCCTGGACAATATTCGCTTTGCCTACCCCTCCCGCCCCGACCAGGCGGCGTTGCAGGACTTTTCACTCAACATAGAGGCGGGCCGGAGCCTGGCCCTTGTGGGTCCCTCCGGCGCGGGCAAATCAACCGTGTTCGAACTGCTGCAGCGTTTCTATGACCCCCAGCAGGGCAGGGTGCTGCTGAACGGCAGGGACATACGCGAACTGGGACTACACCAGCTGCGAGAACATATCGCCCTGGTACCGCAACAGCCGGCGCTGTTCACCGGCAACGTGCGCTACAACATTGCCTACGGCAAACCCGACGCCAGCGACGATGAAATCCATGCCGCCGCCCAGGCCGCCCACGCCCACGAATTCATACAAAGATTACCCGATGCCTACGCCAGCCACCTCGGCGAGCAGGGGGTGCGTCTGTCCGGCGGCCAGCGCCAACGGATAGCCCTGGCCCGGGCAATTCTAAACAACCCGGAAGTCCTGCTGCTTGACGAGGCCACCAGTGCCCTCGACACCGAAAGCGAGCACCAGGTCCAGTTAGCGCTGGAACAGCTGATGCGCAACCGCACCACGATCATCATTGCCCACCGGCTGTCTACCATCCTCCACGCAGACGCCATCGCGGTGTTGGACCAGGGGAAACTGGTAGCCACCGGCACCCACCGGGAGTTGCTTCAGAGCTGTGAGTTATACGCGCGCCTGGCCAGCCTGCAGTTCCGCGAGGCCGACCAGGGCCTTGATGAGTTCAACGATCCAGCAGGCGAACCCGGTCTTTCCGTTCCTGGTTGACCCGGGACAGGTCGCCGTAGGTATCGCGGGAAATTTCTGCCACATCTTCCAGCAGGCGCAGGGTCAGTTTGGCGTTGTTGGCAGCACACTGGAATGGGGCCGTGAGTGGCGAGTCGCGAAACATGTCCTGGCAGTCCTCCCAGGCCGCACGAGCGTGGTCAGACGCACTGTTGCGGGCGGACTCGTAGGCCATGGAAAGCACCTCCAGTGATTCCATCAACGCCTCGATACCTATCCACTCCACCATGGTGCCCCGCTCGACCCCGCGTCGCAGGTTGCGCCGCAGCTTGCGGGTCAAGTTGCGGAACTCCCGCTGTACCCGCGGGCCGAACACCGGATCCGCAACAGCCCGCAGGTGATCGTCCTCCGCCAGCTCTCGCCAGTCCTGCAGGCTCAGGACCGATTCGATGTGGGGAAATACCACCTTTTCCTCCACATTCATGTGCTCGTAGATATGGTCGATGTAGTTCCTGCCGCTCTTGGCAACAACTGCTCCGGAAACCTCTCCCTCGCGCCAGCGCTCGATATCCCGCAACACCTCACGACCCCGGGTGGCGGTGCGGTCGTGATCCCGTTGCAGGGTATCCACCTCATCGGCGGCCTTGCTGTCAATCTCGGCAACCCGGCCGTAGATCAGGTCCTCCCGGGGATGGTGATAGCGATCCGGCCAGGAGACCATGTAATCCATGATCTCGTAAACCACATGGGTGTCCACCAACTCACCGTCCTCGACGGCCTTGAGCTGGTCGGCAAACAACTGCATCACCGTGGCCATATGCCTGTGCTCGGCCCTCAGGGCCTTCATCAGCGGCTGCTCGGCCACTTTCCTCGCGGACTTTTTCTTCTGCCAGGGCGACTTGTCGCTATAACCCGACTCGGATTTACCTTTCCCCTTGGCACTGGGTTTAGCGGTCTTTTTTTTCACCGCGGTTTTCTTTGCCGGGGCCTTTTTTTTCGCCGCCGGTTTCTTCCTGGCGGCAGTTGTCTTGCTCTTCGCTGCAGTGGGCTTTTTGTTAGCCGCTGCTTTTGCATTGGCAGCCATACACCTGCCCTCCTCGTCAAATTTCACTCAGGATAAGGTACCAGCCTACGCTCTGCACCCCTTCAGAACATTGATCCTGCTCATTGATTGCCCATCTGTGCCCTGCGGGTCGATATACTGAACCGGGCCACACGGCTGCCTGGGCCATCTACGAGGGACAACCTGCATACGAAAACGCCGGCACAGGGCCGGCGTCATTGGTGGATCTTGTGCTAACAATCAGCTGAATTCGCGGATCAACCCTCCGATGGACTCCTTCGCATCGCCGAACAGCATGCGTGTGTTGTCCTTGTAGAACAGCGGGTTCTCGATGCCGGCGAAGCCGGAAGCCATGGAGCGCTTGAGCACGAATACCGTGCGCGCCTGGTCCACGTTGATGACCGGCATGCCGTAGATCGGGCTGCCCTCGTTCTCGCGGGCCGCCGGGTTGACCACGTCGTTGGCGCCGATCACGATGCAAACGTCCACGTTTTCCATGCGCGGGTTGATGTCGTCCATCTCCAGCAGCTGGTCGTAGGGCACGTCGGCCTCCGCCAGCAGCACGTTCATGTGCCCCGGCATACGGCCGGCCACCGGGTGGATGCCGAAGTTCACTTCCGCGCCGTTCTCTTCCATCAGTTCGCACAGCTCCTTGACCACGTGCTGTGCCTGGGCCACCGCCATGCCATAACCCGGGATGATGGCGACGCTGGAGGCGGCTTCCAGGATGTAGAAGGCATCTTCCACCACGATAGGCTTGATCTCGCCCTCCACCTCGGTGGTGTCCTGTACGCCCGACCCGAAGCCGGAGAACAACACGTTGGACAGGGAGCGGTTCATCGCCTTACACATGATCTGGGTCAGGATGATACCCGAAGCACCCACCAGGGAGCCCGCCACGATCAGGATGTTGTTGTTGACCGCGAACCCCGCGGCGCAGGCCGCCAGGCCCGAGTAGGAGTTCAGCAGGGAGATCACTACCGGCATGTCGGCACCGCCGATGGGAATGACCGCCATGACGCCGAATACCAGGGACAGTCCTACCACCATGTACAGCCACTGCGGGTTCTCCGGCTGGATGCAGAACATCACCGCACTGCCGAGTATGCCGAGCACGATCAGGCTGTTGACAACCTGCTGGCCCCGGAACATCACGGCACCGGAACCGATGGTCTCACTGAGTTTGCCGTAGGCAATCAAGGAGCCGGTGAATGTCAGGCCGCCGATCAGGATCGCCAGCACAATGGTAATCAGGGTGAATGTTTCGGTGGCACCAGCTAAGGAGGCCCAGCCGACCAGCAGGGAGGCCATACCGCCGAAGCCGTTGAACAGGGCCACCATTTCCGGCATGGAGGTCATCTGTACCATGCGCGCGGCACCGGCACCGATGGCGCCACCGACCACAAAGCCGATGACGATCCACTGGAAGTCGACGATGCCCTGGTCCAGCAGCGCCGCCACAATGGCGACCAGCATGGCGATGGCAGAGACCATGTTGCCGCGACGGGCGGTCGCGGGAGAACCCAGCTGTTTCAGGCCGAAGATGAACAGGCCGCCGGAAACCACGTAGGCAAATTGAATCAGGATATCCATATCTGCTTAACCCTCCTTCTTCTTGAACATGGAGAGCATGCGGTCGGTCACCATGTAACCGCCCACCACGTTGATGGAGGCAAGGGCTACGGCACCGGCGCCCAGCCAGTTGGCGAGGTCCTGCTGGCCGGTACCCGCCAGGCTGATCGCGCCTACCACGGTAATGCCGGAAATCGCGTTGGCACCGGACATCAACGGCGTGTGCAGGGTCGCCGGTACCTTGTGGATCAGTTCGAAGCCCAGGAAGATGGACAACATCAGGATAAAAGTCAGGAATACTTCTGCGGGTATCATGTCATGCCCCCCCTTCCAGGATGTTCTTGATGGTTTCGTTCACCACGTCACCGGCGTGCGTGATGATGCAGCCGGGGAGGATATCGTCATCGAAATCCACCGCGAAGATGTTCTGTTCCTCGTGCCAGTTGTCCTCGACCAGGTTGAACAGGTTGGAGGAGTACATCTGGCTGGCGTCCCGGGCCACTTCACCGGCGAGGTTGCCCTTGCCGATAATGGTCACTCCGGACCACTCTGCCACCTCATTGGGCACGGAACCCTCGACATTGCCACCGGTCTCGGCCGCCATATCAACGATTACGGAACCGGGGGCCATACCCTCGATCATGTCCTTGGTCACCAGTACCGGCGGCTTGCGGCCAAATACCTGGGCGGTGGTGATCACCACGTCGGACTTGGCGATCAACTCCTTCTGCGCCTGGCGCTGAATTTCCACCTGCTCCGCGGTCAGCTCCCTGGCATAACCACCGGCGGTTTCGCCGGTTTCGCCCAGGTCTATTTCCAGGAACTTGGCACCCAGTGACTGTACCTGCTCCGCCACCACCGGGCGGGTATCGAAGGCGGTCACCTTGGCGCCCAGGCGCTTGGCGGTGGCGATGGCCTGCAGGCCTGCCACGCCGGCACCGATAACGAATACGTTGGCGGGCTTCAGGGTACCCGCCGGGGTCATCATCATGGGGAAAATACGCGGCAGGTAGGTGGCCGCCTGCATCACCATCACGTACCCCGCCAGGTTGGCCTGGGAGCTGAGGGCGTCCATTTTCTGGCTGCGGGTTGTGCGCGGGATCATCTCCATGGAGATGGCGGTCACCCCCTGTGCCTGGAATCCCCGGATCAGTTCGTGCTCGTTAAACGGATCCAGGTAGCTGATATGGATGCAGCCGCGTTGCATCATTTTGATCTCATCCAGCTCCGGCTTGCGCAGGCGTAGCAGGATGTCCGCGCTGCCAAATAACTCCTCACGATGGCTGGAGACAGATGCCCCCGCATCCTCGTACTCGGCATCAGAGAAACCTGAGCCGGCGCCTATACCGGCTTCGACTGTAACTGTCGCACCCAGCCGGCACAGTTTCTTGGCATGATCTGGAATGATCGGCACCCGGTTTTCTCCCGGATGGGTCTCCTTGGGAATTGCGATGCGCATAACGGTGTGTACCCCCGTACGTGTTTGTGTTTATTGCGGCCGTCAGCCCTTTCAGCCCTGTTGTTTCGGGCCACCTTTCTTTGTGCTTTTTTCAGGCAAAACGACCTTGACCCGGCAGCAGCCAGCCGAGGCAGCCGCGCACTTTACCATAGCCTGCCCCTCGCAGGAACAATGTGTACTATTCAGCACGCGAATGCTCACCGGGCAAGTTGATAGCTTTCGCTAATAAAGAGGCCGCCTCAGCCGGGCCAAGACTTTACCCTATCCAGCCGAGGGTACAATGACCGGGATACGCAAAAAATTGACTGGGGGTGCAAAGTGGACGGCAGTGCCGGCGCCCTGGCAGGGCGCCGGAGGGAAGGGCTGTCAGCCGGCGCGAAGGCGCAGGAAGGGATTCATCCAGCGATATTTCCAACCGGTGAACTTGAGCGGCGCGTCCAGCACCGCCAGGCAGATGCAGTCCTCTGACTGCAGCGCCGTGGGTGCGTGCACGTCACTGGGCTGGCGGAACAGGAAATCGCCCTGGTGATAACTGCCATCGGCATCGGAGAAACCCCCCTCGAGTATCAGGGTCATCTCGGAACCGTGGTGCGTATGCTCCGGTATGCGGCCCCCGGCCTTGATGTGATAGAGGGCAAACTCGAAGTCGGGGTCGCCAGTCTTGAGGTAGCTGATGCTGAGAGACTTGGTGACCTTCTTCCACGCCAGGTCGGTGTACTGCCCGCTCATCAAACGCTGCAGAATACCCGGGGTACGCCCGACCTCACGGTGTTCCGGCTTGGCATAGCGCAGGGGCGGCGCGTCGTCGAGCCGGGCCAGCACTGCGTCCAGCTGAGCCTCGCCCACCGCTTCGGCCTGGAGACCGTCGAACAGCGCAGCACCCACGTCTTCGAGTTGCTCAATCGAGCGGTGACACTGGGCGCAGTAATTCAGATGGGCAGACACGCAGGCAGCCTGTGCCAGCGGCAGCGTGCCCGCAGAATATTCTGTCAATAAATCAATTTCCGGATGAAATTTAGCCATAACTGTAACTTTCCACTTGTATCTGTAATTTCTGTAACGCCAACCGCACCCGGGACTTCACGGTGCCCAGCGGCAGGTCAAGTTCCCCGGCGGCCTCAGCATGGGACTTGCCCTCCATGTAGACCTTGGCCAGAATCTGGGCCTGGTCGGGTGGCAACTCTTTCATCATCTCCCTGACGCGTTCGCGCCTACGGCGACTCTGCAATTGAGAGAACGGTTCCTCGCTCTCCTGTTCAGGGGTTACATCATCCGCTGAAAGCGGCGTGTCAAATTTCTGCAGTCGCCTGAACATATCCGTGCGGCAGTTGCGGGCGATCGTGTAAACCCAGGTGCTTGCAGCGGCCTTTTCAGGATTAAATGCCCCGGCCTTCTGCCACACCTTCAACAACGTTTCCTGCACGAGCTCGTCAGCATGGGTAGCAGACATATTAGAACCGGACAGAGCGAAAGCCTTGATCAGCGGCGCAAAATGACGGAACAGTCGCGTAAAGGCTGCCCTGTCCTCATTTGCGGCAATAAGTGTCAGGCACTCACTCCATTCATCAGTACGGCGCCCAGACCCCCCGGACCAACCGTTACCTTCGTTACTCTCTACCATCGAAATCTCTCGTTTCCTGGTGGTTTGCACTGAGTATACGGCAACTCTGTGGAAGCGGATCACCTCTTTATCGACGCAGCACCATCCACTTGGCGATCATTGCGAAAAGTCGCCGCGATTGGGCCATATGCTGATCCGATGAACGGGGAAACGCGTAATTGGAATAACTCAAGGCTTTTTTAACGAACAATCTCGACGCAATATAGACAAATCGTCGATATGGGAGCTCTACCTGGTGAAAATTGCAATCATCGGCTCAGGTATTTCGGGACTCAGTTGCGCCCACTACCTCAGCACGTCTCACGAAGTGGCTGTCTTCGAGGCCAGCAAACAGGTGGGCGGGCATACTGCAACCGTTGACGTACAGCTCGGCACTCGCCGCTACGCGATTGATACCGGCTTTATCGTGTTCAACGACTGGACTTATCCTAACTTTATTGCCCTGCTTAAAGAACTCGGCGTCTCCAGCAAGCCCACCGACATGGGCTTCAGTGTGCGGGACGAGGAAACCGGGCTGGAATACTCGGGCAGCAGTCTCAACACGCTGTTCGCACAACGCAGCAATCTGCTGTCCTGGCGTTTCCTGGGCATGGTGCGCGACATCCTGCGCTTCAACCGCCAGTCAGTGGCTGACCTGGAGGAGGGGCTGGTCGACGACGCCGAGACACTAGGCAGCTACCTGCGGCGCAATCGTTACAGCGAGACTTTCCAGCGCCAGTACCTGGTCGCCATGGGCTCCGCCATCTGGTCTGCGGACTGCGAGACGATCCTCGAATTCCCGCTCAGTTTTTTCCTGCGTTTCTTCCGCAATCACGGCCTCCTTTCGGTATCCGACCGCCCCCAGTGGCGGGTGATCGAGGGCGGGTCCAGGGAATACCTGCGACCCCTTTGCCAGCGTTTCGAACAACGTATCCATACCAGCTGCCCTGTCCAGCGCGTCAGCAGGCGGGCGGGCGGTGTTTCGCTGCAACTGGCCGACGGGCGCGAGCTGCCCTTCGACCAGGTGGTCATTGCCACTCATTCAGACCAGGCACTGAAAATGCTGGATCAACCGAGCCAGGCGGAGCAGGAAATCCTCGGCTCCCTGCCCTACCAGGACAACGAGGTGATACTGCACACCGATACCCGCCTGCTGCCTCATAACCAGAAGACCTGGTCGAGCTGGAATTACAGCCTTGGCACCGCAAAAGAACGGGCCGTTGTGACCTACAATATGAACATACTGCAGGGTCTCGACGCACCGGAAACCTTTTGCGTAACGCTGAACAATACCGAGGCGATCAATCCACACAAGATCCTGGGCCGCTTCAACTACTCTCACCCGGTGTTTTCCCTCCCGGGCATAGCGGCACAGCAGCGCTGGGACGAGATCAATGGCAGTCAGAACACCTGGTACTGCGGCGCCTACTGGCACAATGGCTTTCACGAGGACGGGGTGGTGAGTGCCCTGCGAGTGGCCGAAGGCATCAGCGGCCGCAATGTCCGGCAGGCCGCCGCGTGAGCTCGATGATTTACGAAGGGGTAGTCCGGCATCGCCGCCTGAGTCCCCGCAATCACGAGTTCAGCTACCGGGTGTTCATGCCGTACATCAAGCTGAGCGAACTGGACACGCTGTTTGACGGGCGTTGGCTGTGGTCCGTAGGCGGCCGCACACCGGCGAAATTCTGTCGCGAGGATTTTCTCGGCGACCCGGACATTCCCCTGGAGCAGGAGGTGCGCCGGAGAATCCTCGAGGAAACAGGGTGCCCCCATGAGGGCCCGATTTACCTGTTGGCCAACCTGCGTTACTTCGGTTTCAACATGAACCCGATTGCCTGTTACTACTGCTTCAGTCCGGATGAAAGTCGGCTCGAGTACCTGGTGGCGGAGGTAAACAATACGCCCTGGAATGAACGGCATAGTTATGTACTGAAGGGTCCTGAATCAGGCGACTGGCTGCGTACGGATTTCGACAAACAGTTTCACGTGTCGCCGTTTAACCCGATGGACATGCGCTACCACTGGCGCAGCAACACACCCGATCGCCGCCTGGTGCTCCACCTGGCCTGCAGCTCGGACGAAGAGCGGGTATTCGACGCCAGCCTGTCCCTCAGCGCCCGGCCGATGACCGCAGGCAACCTTAACCGGGCCCTGTGGCGTTACCCGCTGATGACCGGCAAGGTGGCCCTTGCGATCTACTGGCAGGCCCTGCGCCTGTTCCTTAAGCGAATCCCTTTTTACCACCATCCTCGCACTACCACTTCCGGAGTTTGAAATGAGCAATCCAAGTGTCAGCCAAATCCGTCTACCCCAGCTAGGCGGTTTCCGTTTTCGCCGCGATCTCGCCAGGCAAATTCTGCTTCGCGTTTTGGGTAAGCTGGAGACAGGCAGCCTCACAGTACACGACGGCCTGGAATCCTATCATTTCGGCAATGGGGACGATCCCAGCCAACCCCATGCGGAAGTTCACGTTCACGACGCCTCAGTTTATCGCCAGATTCTGACGGGTGGCACCATCGCCTCAGGAGAGGCCTACATACGCGGTGCATGGTCATCCCCGGACCCGGTCGCCGTCACGCGACTGTTCAGCGCCAATATGGCGACCATGGCATCCATGGAGTCAGGCCAGTCGGCACTGGTAACAATGGGTTTGAAGCTGGCTCACAGGTTCAATCGCAACACCAGGGACGGCTCTCGCAAGAATATCTCTGCCCACTACGACCTAGGGAACGACTTTTTCCAGCTGTTCCTGGATCCCACCATGATGTACTCCTCGGCGCTGTTCACGGACGGGGACGTGTCGCTGGAAGCCGCTTCGCGGGCCAAGCTGGAGGAGATCTGCCAACAGCTCGAACTGCAAAGTGACGATCACCTGCTGGAGATCGGCACCGGATGGGGTGGAATGGCCATTTACGCTGCGCAGCACTACGGCTGCCGCGTGACCACGACCACGATTTCCAGGGAGCAGTACGAGTACTCACGGGCCCGGGTCGCAGATAATGGGCTGGAGGATCGGGTCACCGTGTTGTGCGAGGATTACCGTAACCTAACCGGGCGCTATGACAAGCTGGTATCCATCGAGATGATCGAGGCGGTGGGCCACGAGTTTTACAGCGAGTACTTCCGGCGCTGCAGCGAGCTGCTGCAACCGGAAGGTAAAATGGTCATCCAGGCGATCACCATGAGTGACCAGCGCTACCAGCAGGCCAGGGACTCGGTCGATTTCATCAAACGCTATATATTTCCCGGCGGCTGCCTGCCCTCGATAGAGGTGATTGCTGAACACCTGTCGCGCGATACCGATATGCAGATGGTACACCTGCGGGACATCACCGCAGATTATGCGTCGACCCTGGCCCACTGGCGCGAACGCTTCATGTCCAGCCTGGAAGCAGTTAAAGCCACGGGTTTCGACGACGACTTTATTCGCATGTGGGAGTTCTATCTGGCTTACTGCGAGGGCGGGTTCCGGGAGCGCATCATCGGCACCGTACAACTGGCATTTGCCAAACCCGGCTATCGTTTCCAGCGAGCGGGCTGACAGCTACGCCGGGTTTTACCGGTCCGACCAGTCCTGATACTGCCACCAGGGAGGCAGCAGCTCCCGGTATTGCCGCTGCCGATAGCGGGGATCAACCAGCAGGGCCCGACCCCGGTCTTGCATGCGACGCACCACGCGCCCCAGCGCCTGGTCGACCTTCTGCATACCGGGGTAGAGGTAGGCGTATTCGAAGCCGCTGCCATAGCGCTGCTGGTACCAGTGTTGCAACTGCCGGGTTCGGCGGTTGACCTGTGGCATTCCGACACCGACCACCACGATGCTGGCCAGCTGTTCGCCAGGTAGGTCGATCCCCTCACCAAATACGCCCCCCAGGATGCAGAAAGCGGCCACATCCCGTCGCTGCCCCAACATTTCCAGCAGCGCCTCCCGCCCTGATTCGGTCAGGCCGGGCTGCTGCACCCACAACTCTCGCTGCAGGTCATCCAGACCACTGCTCCGCAGTTCCCCCAGGCAGTCGTCCAGGTAGCGATAGGAAGGAAAATACAGGATGCAATTCCCCGGCTCCCGCGACAACCACCGGAACAGGGTACGCGCCAGTTCAGGCAGCGAGGCCTGTCGACTGCGGTAGCGGGTGTCGATGTCCCCGGCAATGCTGACCTGTAACTGGTCGGGCGCGAAAGGGGACTCCGCGCGATGGCAGACCGCACTCTCCTCCAGCCCGAGGCGGCCCCGGCTCCATCCCAGGGGCGACAGGGTGGCGGAAAAGGCCGTGACAGCGTGGGCCCTGCCGTGCCCCACCGCCAGCAATCGTGCGGGGTCCAGGCAGCGGAGGTCGACGCAGAGGCTCTGGCGGCCAGCGTCGCGGCTCAGTTCCAGGCGGAATTCCTCTCCCCAGTGCTCGGCGACCCGCTGGAACTGCAGCACATCGAAAAAGAAGTCGAGCAGCTCCGGTCGGCGCTGCAGGCAGGCGGGATCGGCGGCCAGCTGCTCCGAAATCGCCGCCACGAACTCCTGTAGGGCAAATAGCAACGCCTGGGGAAGCTGCTGCCGACTGTCGAAAGTCGCCTCCTGCCAGGACTCGTTCTGCAGCGCGAGAAACTGGCGGTTGACCCGGTCGAGGCGCTTGCGCAGCACCCCGCCGGCAGCTTGCCTGGCTCGCATCAGGGCGGCCTTGGCAAGAGTTGCGCTGAACATGTCCCGGGCCCTGTCGGACAGGTTGTGGGCCTCGTCGAGCAGTATCGACCAGCGCCGCCGCTCCCCCTCCAACATACCGCCCAGGATGGGATAGAGACTGTAGACATAGTGGATATCTGCGATGATCACGTCCACCCAGGGCAGCAGGTCGAGGGACAACTGGTAGGGGCAGACCTCAAACTCCTGTGCCAGGGACTCGATCTCGGCGCGGCGCAATCGCGGTCGGTCCATCGCCGCTGCCATGGCAGCGGGCAGTTTGTCGTAATAGGACCTGGCGTAGGGGCAGTCATCGCCGTGACAAGCACTGCCGGGGGATAGGCAGATTTTTTCCCGGGCGGTCAGACTCAGTGTACTGCCACAGTATCCCTCCCGGGAGAGTAACGCCAGGGTATCCTCCGCAGCGAGGCGTCCCACGGTCCTCGAGGTGAGAAACACCAGGCGCTCGTGTTTCCCGGTAGCCAGGGCCTTCAGCGCGGGAAACAATACCGCGGCTGACTTGCCGATACCGGTGGGAGCTTCCAGCAACAATTGCCCCCCCTGGTCGATACACTTGTAGGTCAGCTCGGCCAGTTCCCGCTGTCCCCGCCGGAACTCCCGGTGGGGGAAGGCCAGGGAGGCCAGGTTGCGATCACGCTCCCCGCGGAGTTCCGCCAGTCGCTGTATCCAGCCGGAGAACTCATCCAGGGTAGCACCCAGGAAGGCCGATAGCTCCTCCCGACTGCAGGTCTCGGTCAGGACGAACTCCTCATCGCTGTCGATGTTATACCAGGTTAGCCGTACTTCCAGGTTCTCGAGATTCTCCTGCCCGGCGATCAAGGCAGCGTAAAGTCGCGCCTGGGCCAGATGCATACGGCTGACCTCTTGCGGTATGGTGGCGGGATCCACACGGCAGGTCTTGATTTCCTCCACGTAGCCCTGATCGGCGTGGAAACCATCGGCCCGACCGCGCAGGGTGAGAGATAGATTACCCTGCCGGTGGCGATACTCCACGGGAAACTCGCTTTGGTAACCGGGGGGCCGGCGCCGGTACAGGCACTGGTGCCCCGCCACGCCCTGCTCTCCCGTGGGTGAGGGGGAAAAGCGGTGGTCGATGTCGCCCCGCCGATGGCAGAAACGCGCCAGATCGGCGACGGCGACGCCCAGTTCAGTCATCGCGCCACTCCACCCATGCCACCCTGGCGGGAACCGCCTGCTCCCGGAAAAAACGCAGCCAGCGCTTCTGGCTGTCCTGCAGTGCGTCACCGGGGCCCTTGACCTCGATCAGGCAGTAATCCCCGGGCTTTTCGCCAAGTGCAATAAGATCGGGAAATCCCCGGCGGTTTTCTCCAGGATCAAACAGCATGCGCTCCCAGATTGCCAGCAGGTGGCCAGGGGGGACAAGCGCTGTCACCCGCGCTACCAGTTCGGGATCGATTTTCCGCCAATCGACCCAGCGACACTGGTAACCCCGGTAACGGTGCCAGGCATCCACCAGTTCCTGTCCCAGGTCCTGCCGGGCCAGCTCTCCCAGGCGCCGATCCAGTGCAGTTCGCCTGCGCCGGCTGAATTCCGGCTGGTACATATCCCCGGGGACGCTCTGGAAAGGGTTGTGGAAGGCACCCGGCACCGGCAAAAAAATCTGCTCCCAGAAGGCCAGCCCGAACAGGGCATTCATCAGCGTGTTTTCAACATAGTGCACTGACGCCCATTCCCGCTCCAGGGCTAATGCCGCCAGCACCTCCACCGCGAGATCGCCCCGGGGAAGTTCCAGCTGCAATTCATCGAAACTGTCCCGGCGACGCGGCTGAGGGACCCCCTCCAGAGCCCGGCGCAGGCGTGGGAGAATCCTGTCCGCAGCATCGCGCTCTTCCTCACACCAGGGCTGCTCGAGGATGCGTTCGCACAGTGCCCGCGCCTCCCGCAGGCGCCCGCTCCGCTCAAGTATGCGCGCCCTGCGCTCTCGGCAGGGATGTCGCCCACTGGCGGCATAAAGCTCCAGCGCAGTCTCCAGTTCGCCCACCCGTTCCAGGTCCCGTGCCACGCCGTTGCACAACCGGTACCAGCGCCCCCTGCTGGAATCGTGAACGATTTGCACCTGCAGCAGCTCTACCGCAAGGGTGAGCAAATCGGTATCCACGGGGGTCTCCGGACCGGCGTCGCGCAGCTCGTACCAGCGGTCGCTGAACGCCGCGCAGGCGAGGTATTCATCCAGCGCCATACGGTCAGCGAACAGCCGGTGGCCGCGGTCCAGAGAATAGGGGAAATACCTGGCGACACCCAGGTCGCTCAATACGAAATCGGTGAGGCCCTGGCGCCGGTTGCCGAAAAACAGCACTTGCAGGCACTGTACCTGCTCGATATACAGGGGCCCGACAATACTCTCTCCGTCGAAGTCGCAGAGCATGCGGGTGCTGGCAGCGGCGTCCAGGGGAGACTCGGCAATCGCCGCCAGCAGGGATGGTTTGCCGCTCACGGCACTGCTGTCGATGTACTCACCCATCACCGCCAACAACTCGTCCCGGGTAAAAAGCGCACCCAGTTCGCCCGGTGTCAGCGACGTGGCCCGGTGCAGAAGCCCCAGCCCATCCAGTTCCGCCAGGATCGGCTGGCTGTCACCCAACTCGCCATAGGCCAGGCGTGCGGCGCGAAACCACGGGCCCACCCGGGATACCAGGCGCACGTACAGGCACTGGGCCGGGGAGGACAGCGTGCGGAAGGTCCGCAGGAATTCCAGTTCGTCACCGGCAAGTATATCGCCGTACTGGTCCTCAACCGTGTCACACAGGCACAGGAAGTTGTCCCGGTAATAAAAGGGTGGGAGTTCGACGCTGGCGGAGCTTGCAACCACGCCGGTTATGTTACGTGATACACCGCCTTTATGTCAGGCCGGCGGCGCTGTACCACCGGGCCGATTTAGGGCATCCTGCAGAGTCCCGGAGCAGGCATCCGCATCAATACAAACCCTACAGGCAGTCCGATTTGAGCAGTGCTGATAAACCACTACCGGACCTCACTCCCCTGCTGGCGCTGACGCCCATTATCTTTCTGGTGTCGCTGCTGGCATGTTCGGTCTACCTGTTCGGGGCTGATTCCTCTTACGGCGCCAACCAGATCGCCCTGGTGCTGGCGACCTGCGTAGCCGCCCTGGTCGGGCGCCGGGTGGGCGTATCCTGGCGCGTCGCCCAGGAGGGAATCGTGGAGGGGATTGCACTGGGGCTCGGACCGATCCTGATACTACTATCGGTGGGTATGCTGATCGGGACCTGGATCCTGTGCGGTACCGTACCGGCAATGATCTACTACGGCGTACAGGTACTCAACCCGGGCATCTTTTACGCCGCCAGTGCCGCCATCTGTGCCATCGTCGCCATCAGCATCGGCAGTTCCTGGACGGTGGCAGGAACCCTGGGCATCGGCCTGATGGGCATCGCCGGCAGCTTCGAATTGTCTCCAGCGATTACCGCCGGCGCCATCATTTCCGGCGCGTACTTCGGCGATAAACTGTCTCCGCTCTCAGACACTACTAATCTGGCCGCGGCGGCCACCGGGGTGGACCTGTTCGACCATATCCGGCACATGCTGTGGACCACGGTACCCAGTATCACCATCGCCCTGCTGATCTTTGCACTGATCGGCAGCGCAGACGCCAGCACGCCGCGGGAAATCGAGGTGCTCAAGGCCTCCCTGGCCAGCGAATTCAATATCGGGCTGCACTTGCTACTGCCCCTGGCGTTGATGCTGGGCCTGGTGTACAAGCGTTTCCCCGCCTATCCCGCTATCGTGGTAAGCGCGCTGGCAGGTGCACTGTTCGCCGTGCTGTTCCAGGTCGATGCTGTGATCAAACTGGCCGGGGAAAGCGAGAACGTCGGCAGCGGCTTCGCCATGCTCAAGGGAATCTGGATCAGCCTGTTCAACGGCTACAGTTCCGACAGCGGCAACGAATTCCTCGATGCCCTGCTCAGCAAGGGCGGCATGAGCAGTATGCTGAACACCGTGTGGCTGATTATCTGTGCACTGGGCCTGGGGGGCGTACTGGAACGCACCGGCATCCTGAACTACCTGCTGCAACTGGCGCTGAAAGGGGTGAAAAGCACCGGTTCCCTGATCACCACCACGGTACTCACCTGCATCGGCACTAACGTACTGGCGGCTGACCAGTTCATCGCCGTGGCCCTCCCAGGGCGCATGTACCGGGATGCCTACGAGCAACGCGCCCTGTCACCGCTCAACCTGTCGCGCACCCTGGAGGATTCCGCCACCATCACCTCCGCCCTGATCCCCTGGAATACCTGTGGCGCTTACATGTCTGCCACACTCGGCGTTGCCACTCTCAGCTACGCACCCTTTGCCTTCTTCAACCTGCTGTGTCCACTGGTAGCAATCGTCTACGGTTTCTCACACTTTGCCCTGAAACCTCTGGACGAAGACCCGGGAACTCCCCTGGTACAACAGCGGTGACGGAACTCGACAAACTCTGGGATCACCCCGCTCCCCACACCCTGCGCACCCGTGTCGGCACCGGGGACATCGACGGCCTCGATCACACCAACAACGCGGTTTACGTCAAGTGGTGCGAGCAGGTCGCCTGGTCCCACTCAGTGGCCCTGGGCCTGGATCTCGAACGCTACCGGGCACTGAACCGGGCTATGGCCATCACCCACAGTGAATACAACTACCTGCAGGCCTCCCGGGAAGGGGACGAGATCATCGCCGGCACCTGGATCGTGGACTGGGACCGCAGACTCACCATGGCCCGCCGCTTCCAGGTGATCCGCCTCGACGACGGCGCCACCCTGCTGCGCGGTGCCATGCGCTTTGCCTGTATTGAGATATCCAGTGGCAGGCCAAGAAGGTTGCCAAAGGAGTTTATTGAGGGTTACGGGCCAGCTGTTTTGGGTGAGCAACTCTGAAATGAGTTCGATAGGAGGTCCTGCAGCTTCCTACCCCCCCGAGCTTATTAGGCCATGCTTAAGCCCCTTGGGCGTATCGGGAGTTTTCGGTGAGGACTGTTCGAGTCCGGAAAATTGCGCAGCAATTTTTGTCGAGTTCCGCAGCCGCCCGATACGTCCAAGGGGCTTATGGCCGGGCTCGGGGGGGTAGGAAGCTGCAGGACCGCCGACCGCAGCCCTCAACTTCGAGACCAATCAAATGCCAGCACGTCGCTGATATTGATTGCTCCCAACTGCAGCATCAACAGCCGGTCGACCCCCAGCGCCACCCCACTGCAGTCCGGCAGACCATGCTCGAGGGCTGCCAACAGGTTCTCGTCCAGCGGCCGCTCGGGCAGGCCGTACTCCCTGCGCCTGGCGTTGTCACGCTCGAAACGGCGCCGCTGCTCCACTGCATCCGTCAGCTCGTGGTAGCCGTTGGCCAGTTCGACGCCGTTCACGTAAACCTCGAAGCGGCGTGCCACCGGGATGCCGTCCTCCAACTCCACCCTGGCCAGCGCCGCCTGGGATTCCGGGTAGTCGTAGATGAAACACATGCCCAGTTTGGCCAGAAGCGGTTCCAGCAGGTGGCTGGTCAGCAGGTCCAGCCACAGATCGCGGTCTCCCGCCATGGCACCCAGGTCCA
>JAACFI010000327.1 GCA_009937575.1 Haliea sp. | reverse complement strand
GACCTGGATGTCTACGATGCGGCCGCGGTACCGGAGGATTACCAGGTGCAGTTATCCCCTGGGGAAGTTGCTGCCGGGGGCCTGTTCGATCCCCTGCACCGCTGGCTGGATGCGCGCATGGCCGCCGGAGAGTCCAGGGGGTTTTTCCGGCCCTACGCCCTGGACCGTGGCGGGGTCGCCCCCGAGCGCTGGCATCTCAGTTTTGCACCCTGTTCGGTGGGCTGCGCCGGGCAGCTTACCCCGGACCTGCTGCGAGCCTGCTGGGATGGACTGGAGGGTGTGTCGCTGTTACTGCGGCAGGAGATCGAAGAGGACCTGGCAGGTCTGATGGCGCGCTATGTGGACGTGCCGGTAGGCTGGTGCCCACCGTAATTCTTCGGTGCGCAGTGCGCACCCTACCTTTGATCGGAGTACCCGTAGGGTACCCGATAAAGCGGGGCAGGCCCTGCGCACTGCGCACCATTACTGTTCGGAATTACCCGCCCAACCGTACGCCTATTCCTTCGCCTTGGCCTCGATGTGCAGGTGGCCGAAGTGGTTTTCGTAGTCCTTCTCGGCGGCGGCGATGACCTTGAGGGCTTCTTCTCGGCCGTAGACGAAGTCCACCTTGATGTCCGTTTCCTTACCGGGAATCATCTTGTAGGTGGAAAAGTAGTGCTGCAGGCGCTCGGTCTTGATGTCGGGCAGGTCGGCAATGTCGTGAACGCCTCCCCAGATATTGTCGCCTTCCAGCACCGCCACAATCTTGTCGTCGGCTTCACCGCCGTCGATCATCTGGATGCCGCCTACTACACGCGCATTGAGCACGATGTCGGCGCGGGTGATGTGGCGCTCCGAGAATACGCAGATATCCAGCGGATCGCCATCGGCCTCCTCCACGTCCGGGCAGCGCTTGGCCACTTCCTCGGCGCAGTAGGTGCGGGGGATAAAGCCGTACAGGGCGGGGGGGCTGGAGGTGGTGCGCTGGGGGCGGTCCACGATCAGGAAGCCAGATCCCTTGTCCAACTCGTACTTGACCACGTCGTCGGGAGTCATCTCCACGTAGACCTGCACGATATCTTCAGGCGCCTCTTCGGCCCGGGCGTGCAGACCGTGCCAGGGGTGGCGGCGCCAACGGTTGAAACCACGATTGCTGTACATAATGCTCACCTTGAGGCTTGCTTCACTATGGAGGCGCGCATTGTACAGTGAAAGGGGGGCAAAATCTCGCCGGGTTTGGGCCCCCTCGACTAAAGTCGGTTATACCTCGAAGTCGGTGTCGAGTTTCCTCGGCACTGCCACGTTCTTCAGCTTCACGTAGCGTGGCAACCCGTTGCGATACTCCGGGTAGGATTCGCCGGTAATCAGCGGCGCCAGGTATTTACGGGCATCATCGGTGATGCCGAAACCGTCCCGGGTGATGTAGCCGCGGGGCATCTTCTTCTCCCGGTTGGCCACCTCCTTCAGCGGTGCCTCGCCGATAGTCCAGCGATAGCGCTTGCCGGTGCCACGCACGATGCAGGGCATGATCGCGTTCTTGCCCTGCAGCGCCATCTCCACCGCTGCCTCGCCCAGGTCGTAGGCCTGCTTGACGTCTGTGAGAGAGGCGATGTGGCGGGCAGAGCGCTGCAGGTAGTCCGCTACCGCCCAGTGGTACTTGTAGCCCAGTTCGTCCTTGACCATCTGCGCCAGGTTGGGTGCCAGACCTCCCAGTTGGCTGTGACCGAAGGCGTCCTTGAGGCCGGATTCCGTCAGGAAGGTGCCGTCCTCGTACTGAGTACCCTCGGATGCCACGATCACGCAGTAACCCTGGCGCTTCACCGTCTGCTCCACCCTGGCCAGGAACCGGGTGCGGTTGAAGGCGATCTCCGGGAACAGGATGATGTGCGGCGCGTCCCCCTCTTCCTCGGCTGCCAGTCCCGCGGCGGCGGCGATCCAGCCGGCGTGACGGCCCATGACCTCGAGAATAAACACCTTGGTTGAGGTCTCGCACATGGAGGCCACATCCATGGCCGCCTCGCGTGTTGAGATGGCGACATACTTGGCCACGGAGCCGAACCCGGGACAGCAGTCGGTCAGGGGCAGGTCGTTGTCGATGGTCTTGGGGATGTGGATAGCCTGCAGCGGGTAGCCCATGGACTCACTCAGCTGGGAGACCTTGAGGCAGGTATCGGCGGAGTCCCCGCCGCCGTTGTAGAAGAAGTAACCGATATTGTGAGCCTGGAATACCTCGATGAGGCGCTCGTACTCCGCCCGGTTTTCCTCCAGGCCCTTGAGTTTGAAACGGCAGGATCCGAAGGCCCCCGCTGGGGTCGAGGCCAGTCCGCGGATGGCGGAGGTGCTCTCCTTGCTGGTATCGATCAGGTCCTCTCGCAGGGCGCCGATAATTCCGTTGCGGCCGGCGTAAACCCTGCCGATGCTGGAGCGGTTTTTCCTGGCGGTTTCGATGACACCGCAGGCGGAGGCGTTGATGACGGCGGTAACGCCGCCGGACTGGGCGTAGAAGGCATTTTTACGTGGCATGTGGGGATTCCCTGATAGCTGGCCGCTTCCCTGGCCTGTTGGGGTTTGGCGATCGTTCTTATGATACGAAAATTGCCGGTGGATGTGGACCGCCGGACCGCATTTTGACGTATGTGAGTGTGGCAGGGCCACAGCTGCATGCTACCATGCGCGCTGCACACGGAGGGGCGCTTGAAAGGACACATTCATATACTGGGAATCTGCGGTACTTTTATGGGAGGTATCGCACTGCTGGCGCGTGAACTGGGTTACCGGGTAACCGGATCTGACGCCAATGTCTACCCGCCCATGAGCACCCAACTTCTCGATGCCGGTATCGAATTGATGGAGGGCTTCCGGGAGGAACACCTGCACCCTCGCCCTGATTCGGTGGTGGTGGGCAACGCCATGACCCGCGGAAACCCCGCGGTAGAGCATATGCTCAACGCTGATATTCCCTATACCTCGGGCCCCCAGTGGCTGGCCGAGCACCTGCTGCAGCACCGGTGGGTACTGGCGGTGTCGGGGACCCACGGCAAGACCACAACCAGCAGCCTGCTGGCCTGGATCCTCGAATATGCAGGGATGTCGCCGGGTTTCCTGATCGGGGGTGTACCCGGTAACTTCGGCCTGTCTGCCCGCCTGGGAGGTTCAGACTTCTTTGTGGTGGAGGCGGATGAATACGATACCGCTTTCTTCGACAAGCGCTCCAAGTTCGTGCACTACCGGCCGCGAACCCTGGCCATCAACAACCTGGAGTTCGATCACGCCGATATTTTCGATGATCTCGGCGCTATACAGCGACAGTTCCACCACCTGGTGCGCTGCGTGCCCGGGGACGGATGTATCGTTCACCCGCAGGGTGTGTCCGCCATTGACGAGACCCTGGCCATGGGCTGCTGGACGCCGACAGTTTCCTTCGGCATCGGCGCCGATGCCGACTGGCGGGCGGAACTGCTGGAGCAGGATGGCTCCTCCTTTGAATTGCACTGCGGCCGTGCTCGCCCGCAGAGGGTGGTTTGGTCACACTGCGGCCGCCACAATGTGGAAAACGCGCTGAGTGCCGCGGCCGCTGCGCACCACGTGGGTGTGCCGGCGAACGTCAGCGCCGAGGCGCTGGCAAAATTCGACGGGGTGAAGCGCCGCCTGGAACTCTTGGGGGAGGTGGACGGTGTCGCCGTGTACGACGATTTCGCCCATCACCCGACAGCCATCGCCAGCACTCTGGATGGGTTGCGAGCCCGGGCAGGCGGTGGACGATTGATTGCCCTGGTGGAGCCACGCTCCAATACCATGCGCATGGGCAGGCACCGTAAAGAACTCGCACGGTCGACCCGGGAAGCCGACCGGGTCTACTGGTTCCAGCCCGAGGGTATGGACTGGTCCCTGGAAGAAGTGGTCGCAGACAGTACGGTGCCGGCCACCCTGGTGGATGATATCGATGACCTGGTGCAACAGGTGGCGGCCGAGGCGCGCCCGGGCGACCAGATAGTGATCATGAGTAACGGGGGTTTTGGTGGCGTCCACCAGACGCTGTTGCATCGCCTTGCCCAGGGGGCGAACACATGATCGACCTGATTCTCACCGCCTACGACTGGCTGGTGCTGCGCCGGCCGCACCTGGCCCTGCTGCTGATTGCGCTGCTGGTGGGAGGCTTCGCCACCCAACTGAATAAGATTGAGCTTGATGCCTCGGCGGACTCCCTGATGCTGCAGGGGGATCCCGCCCTGGAGTTCTATCGCGAGATAAGCACCGAGTACAGTTCCGAAGACTTCCTGCTGATTACCTGGCAACCTTTCACTTCGCTGCTGGCACCCGGTTCCCTGCAGCCCCTGGACCAGATGGCAGAGGAGTTGCGCGCCCTGGAGGGGGTTTCCTCGGTGGTTACAGTGCTGGACGTACCCCTGCTGGAGAGCCCGCCGGTCACCCTGTCCGATATCACCTCCCCGGATCCGCTGCCCAGCCTGCGGCAGCCGGATATCGACCTGGAACTGGTGCTGCGGGAATTGACCACCAGCCCGATCTATGCCGACCTGCTGGCCAGCCGCGACGGGGAGGTGAGTGCGGTACAGATCAACCTGAAGCGTGACGAGTTCTACTACGACCTGCTTGGCACCCGCGAGTCCCTGCGTATGAAGCGCAACCGGGAGGGCCTTTCCAGGGATGAGCAGCGGGAGCTGCGCGAGGTGGAGTCCGCCTTCAAGGCCCATTCCGCCGTATCCCTTGAGGCCCAGGCTGTCCTGGTACAGAAAGTGCGAGAGATCGCTGCGCGCTTTTCGCCCCACGCCAGGGTGTTCGTGGGCGGGGTGCCGATGATTGCGGTGGACATGGTCGCCTTCGTGGGCAACGACCTGGTAGTGTTCGGCAGTGCCATCCTGGGTATCATGCTGGTGGCACTGGCGATTATTTTCCGGCGGGTGCGCTGGGTGGTGATCCCGCTGGTCACCTGCAGTGCCACGGTGGTGGTGATGCTGGGGCTGCTGGGGGCCCTGGACTGGCGCATGACGGTGATTTCGTC